>DASYOJ010000198.1:0-16966 GCA_036007925.1 Candidatus Nanopelagicales bacterium | reverse complement strand
AGTCATATGATAGAAAATACATGAAATAAATTTCCTGTCAATATTTACATACGTGAGAGAGGCCACCGGAATGACGAGTGACGCTGCATCCATCACCGCCGAGCAGTACGAGCAGTTGTGGAACCCGGATCTTGACGGCGGGTACCCGGCTAACCACTTTGCGTTCCGGCAGGTGTTGAACGTGCTGCACGATGAAGGTGCCCAGACGTTGGTCGAGGTGGGTGTTGGTCAAGGGCGCGCCATCGACATCTACACGGCGGCCGGTATCGACATCTACGGATTCGACAACAACCCCGAGATGGTGGACGCCAGCGCTGCGGTGATGGCCGAAGCAGGGCTTCCGGCCGATCGAATCTCCTGGGGCGACATCGAAGACTCGGTGTCACTGTCGGGGATCCGTCGTCAAGGTCCCTTCGACTCACTGCTGGCGATGGGAGTTCTCCCGCATGTCGATCATGAACGCGCGGCGCTTGAGAATATGCGCCAATTAGTGAAGCCGAGTGGCTCGGTTTTCGTCGAGTGCCGCAACAAGCTCTTCGCGCTGGTCACTTTCAATCGGTTCACTTACGACTTCATCATGGACGATCTGCTCGACGGGGTCTCGGGTCAGGTCAAGGACGCTGCGGGGGAGTTCCTCAAGACCCGGGTGGATGTCGATATCCCGCCGAAGCCCAGCGGCCACGAGGCGAAGTACCACAATCCACTGACCGTGGACGAACTCTTCTACGAGGCCGGCTTCGTGGACGTTCGGATTCGCCCGTTCCACTACCACGCTGCCATGCCGAGGTTCGAGAAGGAACTCGGTGCAGCGTTCCGAGCCGAGTCCATCGCATTGGAGAACGAGCCTTCGGATTGGCGCGGCCTGTTCCTATGCTCTGCCTTCGTGGTGGAAGCCCACCGCGCAGATGACTTGGTCTAGTCCTTCCACTCGATACATCCACATTCACTTGAGGAGAACACGCCGATGGCTGATGTAAGTGCGCACTACGACGGTTCCGCCCCCTCCTATCACGAGCAGTACGACCCGGATCTGATCTGGAAGAACGCCGAATACCCCGCCAACTACTTCCGGCTGCAAAAGGTCATCGAGATTCTGCGCGAGCGTGGCGTCTCCAGCGTGTACGACCTAGGCGCAGGTGAAGCCAGCCCGATTATCGCGATCCGCGAAGCCCTAGGAGTAGACGTCCGCGCGAGCGATCTGTCTCCGGAAATGGTTCGGCTGGGCAAGGAAAACCTGGTCAAGCACGACATGGACCCTGACTGGCTGACGCTGGTGGATATCCGGGACATGGAAGCCATCAAGACCGAAGCAGCCAGGGTGGGTCAGTTCGATGCGGTGATTGCCCTAGGTGTCATTCCCCATGTCGAGGACGACAGTTGGTTTGTCGAGGCGATGTCGCTGTTCCTCAAGCCCGGCGGCACGTTGATTCTGCAGTTCCGCAACTCGATGTTCTCGATGTTCACGTTCAACAGGCTCACGAAGGAATTCATCCTCGAAGAACTCATGGCGCCGGTCCCTGAGCAGTTCCGCGATGTGGTCGAAGCCGATCTGGATCAACGGCTTGCTGTCGACAAGCCGCCGAAACGGACCTGGGACAAGGATGCGCCGGCCTACGACGAAATCCTCGCTCGCTTCCATAACCCTTTCGAACTAGCGGAGGTAGTCAAGGCGCAGGGCTTCCGAGATCTGTCCTACCGCTGGTACAACTTCCACCCGACGTATCCGATGGTTGCGGGAGGTATTGATCCCAAGGAATACCGACAAGGTCAAATCGACCTAGAGTCGGATACGTCATGGCGGGGCATGTTCTTGTGCTCGGCGGGAATGATCATCGCGACCAAAGCACCATGACCTCAGCCACGGTGACCGAGGACGAAGTCCTCGATGCGCTCGAAGCGGAAGCGATAGCGATCCTGCGAGAGACGGCTGCGGCGTTCAAAAAGCCCGTGCTGATGTACTCGATCGGCAAGGACTCCTCGGTTCTGCTCCATCTCTCGCGGAAGGCGTTCCACCCGGCGGGCTTCCCCTACCCGTGCCTGCATGTCGATAGTCAGTGGGAGTTTGCTGAAGTGATCGCACATCGCGATCGAATGGCGCAGGAAATCGGCTTCGAGTTGATCGTTGCTCAGAACGATGAAGGCATCGCCCAAGGCGTCAGTCCGATGTCCCACGGCATCCACGAGTACACCCGCATCATGCGAACGGTTCCGCTGCTTGCCGAACTCGAGCGTGGGCAGTACGACGCCGCTATCGGCGGTGGACGCCGCGATGAGGAGCGGAGCCGGGCGAAGGAACGAGTCTTCAGCCTGCGTGAAGCTGGTCAGCGATGGGAGCCACGCAGCCAGCGTCCGGAGTTCTGGCGCACGGCGAACACGCATCTGGTGAATGGTCAAACGATGCGGGTGTTTCCGTTGTCGAATTGGACCGAGCTCGACGTCTGGCGCTACATCCGTCGCGAGCAGATTCCGGTTGTGGATCTGTACTTCTCGCAAACCCGGGCTACCGTCGATCGAGGCGGCACTTTGCTGGTCCCCGACGACGATCGCATGCCGCTACAGGAGGGTGAGGAATTGGTCGATCGCATCGTCCGCTTCCGAACGCTGGGCTGTTACCCGGTTACCGGAGCAATCGAGTCCGACGCTGCAGATATTGATTCCCTGGTCAGCGAGATGGAAGCCACCCGTTTCAGCGAGCGTGCCGGACGCCTGGTCGATGGTGAGCGCGAGGAATCAATGGAAGCCAAGAAGCGCTCCGGGTACTTCTAAGTCTCACCTGAAGGACGCCTTCATCTACCGGTCACGGAATCCTCACTTGCGTCCTTCACGCTGGAAGCGTGATGATCACGGCGGTCATCGGAAGGGACAGCGATGAAGGTCGGACGCTCGGTAACGGCAGCACTCGCCGCAGCAAGTCTGGTTGGCGCAGGACTCGTGGGAGTAGCTACTGCGGCTCAAGCGACCGTGCTCGATCGCGAACAGAAGCGATGCGGCAGCGCTCTCGTGACGGCAAAGTTGGAGCGCGATTCCCGCGAGCACGAAGTGGACATCGAGGTGTACTCCGATCGGCGCGGAGAGCGTTGGCGGATGCTCATCAAGGATTCAGATGGCGATGTCTTGCGCAAAGTAAAGCGCAAGACGAACCGGGAAGGGGAGTTCGACGTTTGGCGTTCCATCCCCGGAACCATCGATCAAGTATCGGTCTCGGTGCGCGGCCCGAATGGCCAACGATGCACGCTCAAACTGAACGCCTAGAGGAGTGCGGAAGGCGGGAGTTGAACCCGCACGCCCGAAGGCACTGGTACCTAAAACCAGCGTGTCTGCCGTTCCACCACTTCCGCGTAGCCCTTGAATCCTAGATCAGCGGTAATTCCTGCAGGTGGCGTCGCAAGAAGGCGCCTCTTGCGACGCCACCTGCAGGTGCTGACGCACGGTTTGGTGAGGGCGCGCTCGATCAGCGAAGCTCGGACAGCAAGGTCTTGAAAGAACTTGGGTGGGCAAGGTGGGCGATTGCGCGGAGCTTGAGGCCGAGGGAAATGGGAGAGTCGAGCATCTGGGCGAGCGCGGTGTCTTCGGAAACCCCCGCGATAGCGAGAATCGGGTCACGCCGGGTCACGTATCCGACAGATTCCGCGAAGCCCCGCCCAACTAGGCCATCTTTGCCGGTGACGACGACAGCTCCTTCGGAGTACTGCATGCCTGGCGCGAAGTAACCTGCTTGGCCTCCGTCGACGATCGGAGTCAATTCGAAGAAGCGCATGATGTCCGGGACGTCGCCGTGCAACTCGAATTCCCAGTGGTTTGGGTACCAAACATTTGAGACCGGGTAAATGGCTGGGTCAGGTGAGCGCTGGGCCCGCACCCAGTCGGTTACTCGCATCTCGCCGGCCACCTCGTGGGCTATCCCGGTGACGTCGATCCACTTACCACTGACAGGCACGTTCATGATTCCCGGTGTGGCGCCTGTCTGGTCATAGAAGTGGGTCTTGTGCAAGTTGTCGTGCATGGCTGCCAGGGTCAACTGCTCGTCACCATCGAATTGCATCATGAACCAATCCCAACCACCTGGGCCCGGCGTGGGTAGATCACTCATCGCGCGGACATCCACCTGGCGCGGATTCCCATTGGGCATGAAACCAGTACCCCATTGATGGTCGAACCAAAATTCGCCGGAAACGAGATCGACGCTCTCGCCGCCGATGCGCACTCGTGATCCTTCCCTAGCGAGGGTCAGGAGTGGGATGGAGTAGTACAGCGTGCCAACGCCACCAACGCTCGGTGCGGCACCGTCCTTGCCTTGCAGAAATGGTGGCTTGCCGACGTCAAACGTCAGGTCAAAAGAAATCTCGGTGCCAGGAGAGTCACTTGCGTCGAGTGCCGAACCATGAATACGCAGGGGAAGGAAGGCCCCTGCCTGGAGAGACTGAGCAAAGTTCTCACCAGCGCGGAAGCGAAATGGATCGGCGTCCACCTCGATGTCGCCGGTGATCACCACTGGTGCGCCACGGTAGTGACGATCTCCCTCACGACTTACAGCCACATGGACTTCCACCACCTGGTTGCCGATTGCATCGATGCCAAGTTCATCGCGGAGTGGTCCGGGAAGGAGTGAATACGTCCAGAGCATGAATTGAATTCCGTAGTGAAGACCGTCTGCGCCGATAGCTGTGCCAACGAAGAAGTGCCATCCGACCTGGCACTCCAAATCGGGTACGTGTGCCGCCGGAAATTCGAAGGATGGATGTGTTGGAAGTTCGCGATACCCGCGTGAAGAGTCTTTCCCGAGCAGCATCGTCATGGCGTAGGCCGAATGCGCGCTGAGATCGTCGCAATGCTCCAAGAGAGCCTGGTAGCGCTCGGTGTAGTCCGGGGTGAACGTGTCGGGATTCGAGAGCAAGTCGTTCAGCCGAGCTCGCATCCGCGTGCTGAAATCGGGAGACATGCGTCGAAGTTAGCAGCGCAGGGCAATGCCACGAGTCTCGTCTACGAGAGACGGAGATCGCGGATGAGTTTGGCGACGTGCCCTGTTGCCTTCACGTTGTAGAAGGCGTGCTCGATTTTTCCTGTCGGCGAGATGACGAAGGTCGAGCGGATCACTCCGGTCACCACTTTCCCGTACAACTTCTTCTCACCCCAAGCGCCGTACTTCTCCATCACCCGGTGATCGGGATCCGACAGCAGGGTGAACGGCAATTCCTCCTGCGCGGCGAACTCGGCGAGTTTCTCCGGCGAATCGGGGGATATGGCTACGACGTCAAGGCCGGCGCCGGCGAAGGAGGCCAGGTTGTCCCGGAAGTCGCAAGCCTGAGTGGTGCAACCGGGAGTCATCGCGGCCGGGTATGCGTAGAGCAGCACGCTGCTGCCGGCCAAATCCTTGAGGGCGACTTTCTTGCCATGGGCGTCGGTCAGAGTGAAGGCGGGGGCGGGGTCGCCGGGGGAGAGTCGGGGCACGGGGGACACATTAGAAGGTTCTTATTGCAAAAAATTTGCAAGTAATCACATTTGGCTCTAATCTTCGCCTGTGCGAACAAATCTCCGAAATGTCCTGATTGTTGCGGGCGCCAGCGCCCTCGTCCTAGCCGGCTGCTCGAGTTCGAGCGATGATTCCACGGAATCCGGCGAGGCTGCCGAGACCGCTGCGTCGAGCGAGCAAACCGGCTCCGATCCGATCCTGGTCGCCACGACGGTCTCGCCCATCACCTCGATTGTCTCCCGCGTGGGCGGCGACTGCGTCGAGATCCGCGGCATCGTTCCCGAGGGCACTAACTCTCACACCTTCGAACCGGCACCATCGGTTGCGGCGTTGCTCAGCGATGCGGACGTGGTGTTTGTCAACGGGTTGAAACTGGAGGATCCGACGCTCGAGATGGCCGAGGCGAACATGCGCGATGACGCGGTGCTCGTCGAACTCGGTACCGTCGCCCTTCCAGAGGAGGACTACATCTACGACTTCTCCTTCCCCGAGGAGGAAGGCAAGCCGAACCCGCACCTGTGGACCGATCCGGGCTACACCATCGAGTACGCCGACATCGTCCGCGAGACGCTGACCGAGCGCGACCCAGAGTGCGCCGATCAATTCCAGGCGAACTTCGAGTCCTTCGAGGCGCAGGTGAATGAACTCGGAGATGCGGTGCGCGAGGATCAGCAGACTGTGCCCGAGGGTCAGCTGAAGCTCGTGACGTACCACGATGCCTACGCCTACTTCGCGGACGACTACGGCTGGGAGGTCGTGGGAGCACTGCAGCCAAGCGATTTCGCCGACCCGACCCCGTCGGAGGTCGTCACCTTGATCGAGCAAATCAACGCTGAGGGTGTGCCCACCATCTTCGGATCCGAAGTGTTCCCGTCAGCGGTGCTGGAAGAGATCGCCAACGAGACGGGTGTTCGCTACGAGGACTCGTTGCGAGATGACGATCTTCCCGGGGCGCCAGGGGATGAGAACCACTCGTGGCTTGGCCTTATGCAGTACAACTACGCGACGATGATCGAAGGTCTCGGGGGCGAGGCACCGAACGTGAAGGCAGTGGACATCACCAGTCCAGTACCGGATACGGCAGACTATCCCCAGTGACGGGAACCGGAGTCGGGCCTGAGTTGATCCGACTCACCGATGTCGAGGCCGGCTACGGCCATGACACGGTTCTCCATTCGGTCAATCTGCACGTTCACGAAGACCAGTTCACCGGCATCGTCGGTCCGTCTGGCTCGGGCAAGACCACCTTGCTGAGGTTGCTCCTAGGCATCGTGAAGCCGATGTCCGGAACGATCACCACTCAGTCGGGCCTGCGTACGGCATACGTCCCGCAGTTGGAGACGGTTAACTGGGATTTCCCGATCACCGTTCTTGAGTGCGTCTTGATGGCGGGCTCTTCGGCGCGTGAACAACGACGCATCTGGCCCTGGGCGAGCACAGACGAAAAAGACCACGCCCACGCGGTGTTGGCAAGGTTGGGCATCGAGTCGCTGGCCGACCGTCAGATTCGCCAATTGTCCGGTGGGCAGCAGCAGCGCATGTTTTTGGCCCGGGCGCTGTACCGCCGCCCGCAATTGCTCCTGCTCGATGAACCGACCAGTGGCGTGGATGTGTCCACCCGACACGATGTCTTGCACCTGTTAGCCGACTTGCACGCTGACGGAGTGGCCATCGTCTTGACCACGCATGATCTCAACGGAATGGCTGCGCACCTGCCCCACTTGGTGTGCGTGAATCACCGAGTGATCGCCGACGGCACTCCCGAGCAAGTCATTCGCCCAGAGGTCCTGGAGCAGACTTATGGCGCTCGCATGGAGGTTCTTGAGCATCTCGGAATGCGGGTCGTTGTCGATGAGCGGCCGGAGCATGTGATGCGGGTGCAGCCGTGATGGATCAGATTCTTGAGCCATTCGGCTACACGTTCTTTCAGGAAGCGCTCCTCGTTGCGGGGCTGTCTGGGGCGCTGCTGGGCTTCATCGGTGTCTTCATCGTGTTGCGCGGCATGAGTTACATCGGCCACGGCCTCTCGCATTCGATTTTCGGCGGTTTCGCCGCGGTTCAGTTGTTTGCCGCGCAGTTCTACGTTCTTGGTGCCGGGCTGTGGGGGATAGCTTCGGCCTTAGCGATCAACACCGTCACCAAGCGCAGTCGACTGGGTGCTGACGCGGCTATCGGAGTGATAACTACCGCATCCTTCGCACTCGGTGTGGCGCTCTTCGCGCGGTTCGGAACAAGTGGACCGTCCTTCGAGAGCGCGCTCTTTGGCAGCATTCTGGGAATTTCGCCCGACCAGATCCTGTGGCTGGTGCTGGTGTCCCTGCTTGCTGTGTCTTTTGTGTTCCTGCGTTACCGGGCGCTGGTCTTCTCCACCTTCGATCCGGAAGTTGCCGATGTCTCGGGTGTGCGCGTCAATCGGATCGAAGCGCAGTTGATGGTGATCTTGTCTCTTTCCATCCTGGCCACCCTCACGGTCATCGGTGTGACGCTCGTGGCCGCCATGCTTGTCATCCCTGCAGTGGTGGCACGCATGTTGACCGATTCCTTTGGTCGGATGCTCGCCTGGAGCACTGGGATCGGCACGGTGAGCGGTTTGGTTGGCATGTACGTCAGCTACTACGCCGATGTCCCCTCCGGAACCATGATCGTCCTGATCGGCGCGGCCATTTTCCTGGTGGTGTTCGCCTTTGCCGGACGGTCCCGCCGACGACGCTCCGCGGGTTTGGACTCCCACGTGGAGCCGGTTCCCGCCTCGGCGGCGGTGCGCTAGGAGGCATCATCACGCAACCTTCGGTGAATCACATGACCGCAGGTCGTAGGCTGAGGTCGCAATGCGCAGGCGAGAGGAATTCCGATGACCGATTCGACGGTGCAGCCCCAGTCACAGGCCGCCTCCTCCTCGATCGTGGATCTACAAACGAGTGTGGTCGCGGCCCGCGAAGAACTTGTCTCGTCGTTGGTGGCATTGAAGGCGGAGACCGCACCCAAAGCTTTGGCGCAGCGTGGCCTCGGTGCAGCCAAGGGATGGTTCACCGATGAGTACGGCGGCATCCGGCCCGAACGAGTGGCCATCGCTGGCGCGATTGTCATCGGTTACGTCGCGTTGAAGGCGTTGGGTCGGCGGCGGCGTTGACCCCCGCGAACACTCCCACCGCTGCTCCGCCTGATACCCGACCCGGGCCTGATGGCGCGGTCCCGATCAAACTGCTCCACGATCGCGTTCTCGTTCGCGAGGGAAGCGCCGATGGTGAGCGCAAGAGCAGTGGCGGCATCGTCATTCCTGCTAACGCCCAGGTCGGGCGACGGTTGAACTGGGCTTCCGTAGTGGCCGTCGGGCCGAACGTACGCAGCGTGGAAGTTGGCGACTCGGTGCTCTTTGAACCCGAGGATCGCGGAACGGTGGAACTCCAAGGGATCGACTACGTCCTGCTTCGAGAGCGCGATCTGCATGCCGTCGCAGCGGGCCGGCATGCAACCGCCGGTACTGGGCTGTATTTGTAGCCGTGACTGATCGATGGGAAAGCCCGGTCCTGGTGGGGGGCACAGGACGTAGCGGCTCCACGATCGTCGGGCACTTACTGGATCACCATCCGAGTTTGACCTTGACCCGTCCGATGGAAGTGCGTTTCATCACCGGCAACGATGGTCTTGCCGATGCGTTGGCGATCGGTATCCGTAAACCGGGCAGCGCGAAGGCGCAGGCCGCTGCGGAACTCGCGCTCGATCGCATGCTCAACCGCTGGTTCGAGCGAGCGGAGAACGTGGGACTGCATACCTCGATGTCCCGAGAAGATGTGGCGACGTTAGGTGCGGTGTACCTATCGGATTTCCGTCAGGATCCTCGCGCAGCCACGTGCACTCTCACGCGCGCAGTGATGGCACGCGTGGCCACAAACATCAACGCCGATCGGTGGGTGGACACCACTCCGGCCAACGCGCGTAAGGCTGATCGTGTAGAACCCATTTATCCGAAATCCACCGTGGTCATCGTCCACCGCGATGGCCGGGACGTGGCAGCCTCCTTCACCCAGCAAAGCTTCGGACCCGACGATGTCTTCGACGCACTCGAGCAGTGGGGGCAACGCATGCTTCGGATCCACCGTGCGGTGCAGGCCTCTCGCCCTGATCGGATCGTGGAGATAGATCTCGTTGATCTAGTCGACCGAAATCGGTATGACACCGTCGCTCACCTTTGCGCAGCGATCGAGGTGGATGTGCCATCGAGCCTGCTTACCTGGTTCGACGAAAACGTCACGTCCGCCGGTGCGCACCACGGCCGATGGCGGCAGCAATTTTCCGAAGATGTTTGTCGACTCATTGATGCTCGCTACCAACAGATCTGCGAACACTTGACAGGACAGGGAGTTCGGATCCCACCAGCAAGCGCGTGAAAGCCACGTATGGGGCATGATCGTGCGGTGTTCGATTGCATCGTGGCTGGAGCAGGGCACAACGGACTTGTCACGGCGGCGTATCTGGCCCGAGCTGGCTACAGCGTCCTGGTCCTGGAGGCAGCAGAGCGTGTCGGTGGTGCGGCGATATCGGCAGAAGTCTTCCCAGGAGTCGAGGCTCGACTCAGTAAATACTCGTATCTGGTCTCCCTACTGCCCGAACGAGTCATCCATGATCTCGACATCAAGGTTCCGTTGGCGCGGCGCAGCATCGCTTCGTACACACCAGATCCGCAGAATCCGCAGCGTGGCTTGCTGATTCCAAGCAATGACCAATCCGAATTGCGCACCCGGATAGCTGAGTTCACCGGCAGTACCGACCAGGCCGATGCGTGGGTGGAGTTCTACGCCCGAACCGAGCGGCTGGCCGCAGCGATGTTTCCGTCGTTATTAGAGCCGTTGGTCTCGCAAGAGGACATGCGTTCTCAGTTGTCAGATGAAGACTGGCGTGATTTTGTTGAGCGCCCACTCGGTGAGGTAATCGAAGCAACATTCGACGACGACGTCCTGCGCGGCATCGTGCTCACTGATGCGTTGATCGGCACCTATGCGAGCGCGCACGATCCCTCGTTGCATCAGAACATCTGCTTCGTCTACCACGTGATCGGACAGGGGACAGGTCAGTGGGATGTTCCCGTGGGTGGCATGGGGGCGATCACCACCCAACTTGCCGATCGGGTTCGCGAGGCCGGCGGTGAGATCCGCACATCCATGGAGGTGACGGGGATCGCAAATGAAGGCGAGAGCTACACGGTCACGGCGGTGCAAGACGGTCAGGAAGTTAGTTGGTCGGCGCGAACCGTGGCTGCTGGGTTTGCCCCCGCGGTGTTGGATCGTCTTCGGGGGCGCACGCCGATGCCGATCGATGATCTTTCCGGGGGAGCGCAAGTCAAGGTCAACATGCTGTTATCCCGGTTACCTCGCTTGCGCGATGATCGAGTGCAGCCGCAGGATGCTTTCGCCGGGACCTTCCATATCAATGAGGGTTATGGCCAACTTGATGATGCGTATCTGGAAGCAGGGTCAGGACGCTTCCCCGAGCCCTTGCCGGCGGAGATTTACTGTCACAGCCTGACCGACCCCAGCATCCTGGGGGAAAAATTACGTGCCCAGGGTGTGCATACCCTCACGCTCTTCGGGCTTCACACGCCGCATTCGGTGTTCACGGGACCGAATTCGCCCAGCAAGGCAGACGTCGTCGCCGCTGTTGAGCGCACATTGGACTCAGTGCTCGCCGAACCGATTGCCGGTTGCCTGCTGCACGATGACAACGGGCAGCCGTGCATCGAGGTAAACACCACTACCGACATCGAGCGCGATCTTCGAATACCCACCGGAAATATCTTCCATACGCCGCTATCGTGGCCGTGGGCGCAGGATCTAGGCGAAGTCGGGACCTGGGGTGTGGAAACGGACTCTCCTGGATTGGCCCTGTGTGGGAGCGGTGCTGCGCGTGGTGGCGGAGTGTCGGGGGTTCCCGGACACAATGCGGCGCAGTACCTCCTTTCCTATCTCTCGACTCAATGAGGAGCGGCATGACAGGCAAGACAGCACTCAGCCATGAATTGATGACCGGCAAAGTCATCCTGGTTGTGGGGGGAACGCAAGGTCTAGGGGCCCAAATCGCCCGGCGGGCCGCCGAATGCGGTGCCGAGGCGGTGGTCGTGAGCGGTCGCGGTGCGGACAAGGGCCGTGCTGTCGCCGACGAACTCACTGCCTTGGGTACGCACGGAGCCTTCGTCCAAGCCGATGTGGGCGAGGCGGAGCAGGCATTGGCCCTCGTTGACCAGGTGGTGACCACCTTCGGGCGGGTTGATTGTGTCGCGAATGTCGCCGCCACCACTTCCCGCGGCTCGCTGGTGGACACCACTCCCGAACTCTTTGATCTCCACCTGAACGTGAACCTCAAGGGGCCATTCTTTGTCATGCAGGCGGCTGTGAAGGACATGCAGCGCCGCTCATCACCGGGCACGATCGTGAACATTTTGAGTATCGCGGCGCACGGAGGCCAGCCGTATTTGGCTCCTTATGTGGCGAGCAAAGCAGGGTTGTCAGGGCTGACGAAGAACGCTGCGCATGCGCACCGCTTCGACCGGATTCGCATTAATGGCGTCAACATTGGGTGGACCATCACCGATGGCGAGGAAGTCGTCCAACGCACGGCGCATGGCGCCACAGATGGCTGGCTGGAGGAGGCCAGCGCGCAGCAGCCGATGGGCAAACTCGGTCAGCCAGATGAGATTGCCGATTTCATCGTCTACTTACTGTCGGATCGATCCGGAGTGGTCACCGGAGCGATCTTGGACTGGGACCAGATGGTGGTCGGGGGATCGGACTAGTCCGTGTCCTTGCCGTTAGGCGAGGTGTTCGTCGAGGAACGCCCCAACTCGCTTGATGGAGTTCGACCAGGGTCCATAGAAGTAGTGCCCGGCGCCCTTGTACTCCACGAGCTCGTTATCAACACCGGCTTGATCGAGTGCACGCTTCGTGGCACGCGCCCAGGAGATGTCGCAACTATCGTCCTTGGTGCCGTGGAAGCTCAGGACGGGTTCGGTGATGCGGAAGAAATAGTTGCGAGATGACATCCGCTTCCAGGTCTCCGGGTTTTCCTTGGGCTCGCCGTACTTGCTCAGAATGCGATCACTGATGTCGTAGTCATTGCGCTGCCACTTGTTGAAGTTGTCGGCTGCATTGGTGCTGGTCGAAGCGTAGGTGATCGCAGCATCGAAAACTCCCGGCGCAATCGTCAGGGCCTGATAAGTGACACCTCCGCCCATCGAACGACCGAGCACTGCTACCCGGTTGTCATCGATCCAGGGGATATCGGAATCACGGATAGCGAGCCCTGCGTTGATGACGTCTTCTGCGTAGCCAAGGCGCATGTTGACATCACTTTGCGGATCCTTATCCGAACATGCGTGGTTGCGGTAATCGGTATGCAGTACTCCGTAGCCGTTGCGCGGCAGCCAGTCCTGTTCGCGCCGAAATCCTTGCCCGGAGACGTAGATCTTCGGGTCGATATACCCGTGCGCCAGGACGACCATCGGGAAGGGCCCTTTGCCCTTGGGGCGAATCAGAATGCCGCAGATCTTCAGGTCACCGCTTTTGTAGGTGGCCTTATAGCGGGTGTAGGAACTGTTCTCGCTTAGCTTCTTTCGGACCTTCAAATTGCGGCCGTCGTAAGTGCGGGTCATCGCTATCGGGATGGACGCTGCGTTGATGTTCCGGGCGGATAGTTCAGCCCCCTGCTCGGCAGCCACAGGCGGTGCGAGGGTCAGCGCGAGCAGCACAGCACTGATGGAGGCAAGGACGGTACGCATCTGATGAGGGTACGTCAGTCCTGACTGCCCGCAAGATCGATGGTCTCAGTAGATCCGGTGACAGCTTCAATTTTGATCGTCGGCTCGAGCCATAAGACCGGCGAGAACGCCTGCTGAAAGTCACCCTTCGATGGCAACTGCCCGTTGCCGAGTACCTGCACCACGTACTGACCTCGCTGGAATTGGACATCCACGAGCGTGTAATTCGAATCCTTCAGCCACGCGGTGGCGGCCGATTGGACCCGCTGTTGTTCGATCGCGCCAATCAGAGAGCGCGCCGTGAAAGCTGCGAGGGCAATCACCAACGCAGTGAGAATCGTGATGACGATCGTGATGGGCCGCCGGACCTTTTGCAGGCTGTGATCACCCGTGCCCTTGTAGCCGGCAATCGTGAACACGATGAGACAGCAGATCACGATCGCGATCGCGTTCGCGAGGAAGAGTGTGAGTGCGCCCACCGCGGCGAGGAAGTCTCCCTCGGAGAGAACCACCCCAGCAACTGCCAGTGGCGGGACCAGGCTGATGGCAATCGCGACACCGGGAAGAACACCGCTGAGATCGCTGCGTGAAACGGCGAAGGCTCCGACGGTACCGGTGGCTATCGCTACGAACAGGTCCAACAGATTCGGGGCGGTGCGGGTGGCGATCTGAGAGTTGTTGATCGGGCTGAGCTCATCGGGCACTGCCAGTGCGATCAATAGCCCGACCACCACTACCGCGATCACAGCGAAGCCCAGAATCGAGGCAGATCGCTGCACTTGGCCGATCCGGGCTTGCACGATCGCCAATCCGACACCTTGGATGGGCCACGCGAGGGGAGCCACGATCATTGCGCCGATGACCGTGGCGGTTGAGTCCAGGAGTACGCCCCCGGTGGCGATTACTGCGGACAAGATGAGTAAGGCGCTGAAGCGAAAGAGCCTGTCGTTGCCACTGTGCCGAGTGAGCAGGTAGACCTGGTCTTCGACATCGGCAACGGGCGTGATTTTCTTGCCGTCATCGAACAGCAGGCCCACGGGGGAAAACCTCATCGCGCACCCAGCAGATGCTCGATCGCCAACTGGTCGAGTGCGCTGTAGTGCTTCGAGCGAGCGGCAGCGGCGTCGACGTCGAAGTTCTCGTATGCGGTGCTGTCGGAGCTCAGATCAGACCACGTCTCACCGGAGGCAAGCGTCGGTTCAGCGATCGCCGGTGAGCCCGATTGCGCCAAGGCGGCCTGCACGTCTGGATCGGCCCGAAATGCCCGCGCCCGTTCCTTCAAGATCAAATAGGTGCGCATGTTCGCCGCCGCCGACACCCACACATCCGAGGGCCCATCTGTTCGGTAGGGCTTGTAATCGAAGTGTCGGGGGCCGTCGTATCCGGCACCTTCGAGAAGATCGATGAGGAAGAAAGCGCTCTTGACGTCCCCGTGGCCGAACACCAGGTCCTGATCGAATTTCGGCCCGTGCTGGCCGTTCAAATCGATGTGGAACAACTTGCCCATCCACAGCGCCTGGGCCACTCCAGCCACCATGTTCATGCCCGCCATCTGCTCATGACCGACCTCGGGGTTGATCCCCACCATTTGCTCGTGCTCGAGGGTGGAGATGAACGCCAGCGCATGCCCGATGGTGGGCAGCAAGATGTCTCCGCGTGGCTCGTTTGGCTTCGGCTCGATGGCGAACCGGATGGGGTATCCCTTGTCGATCACGTACTGACACAGCAAGTCGATGCCCTCGGCGTAGCGGGCGAGTGCATCGCGCATGTCCTTCGCGGCGTCGGTCTCTGCTCCCTCGCGCCCACCCCAGAAGACGTAGGTCGAGGCGCCCAACTCGGCTGCAAGATCGAGGTTCCGCATGATCTTGCGCAGCGCGAACCGGCGGATGTCCCGGTCGGTGCTGGTGAAGGCGCCGTCTTTGAATATCGGGTGGGAGAAGGTGTTGGTGGTGGCCATCGGCACGACCATCCCGGTCTCGGCCAGCGCACCCTTGAACCGATCGACCGCCGCCGCGCGTTGGGAATCGCTGGAGCCGAACGGGATGAGATCGTCGTCGTGGAAGGTGACGCCCCAGGCGCCGAGATCGGCGAGTCGGTGCACGGCCTCCACCGGATCCAACGGTGCCCGCGTCGGATCGCCAAATGGGTCTCGCGCCTGCCAGCCCACGGTCCACAAGCCGAAACTGAACTTATCCGCCGGTGTTGGTTCGAACATATGTGTCCCCTCGATGTTTAGCCCACGGTAGTCCAGGGAATACCTATTTCGGAGCGATGGCGCCCGGCAGAACGCCGGGCGAATAAACCTCCGGGAAAGGTAGACATCACTATGAAGCGCACAACACGTATGGGAACAGGGGCGGCCGCTACCGTCGCTGTCCTGCTCGGCGCGGGGGTCATCACGAGTGCACCGGCTAGCGCCCACGGGTACGTGGAAGGTCCGCTTAGTCGCACTGCGGCCTGCAATGTGGGCTTGAACACCGGGTGTGGCTCGTTGGTGTACGAGCCGCAGAGTTTGGAAGGCCTGAAGGGATTCCCCGCGGGGGGTCCGGCCGATGGGCAGATTGCCTCGGCCGGTGGGCTCTTCGGTGGGCTGCTCGATGAGCAGCGCGCGGACCGTTGGTACAAGAACGACGTCACCACGGGTCCGCTGCTGATGGATTGGAAGTACACCGCGCCCCACTCCACAGCCAAGTGGCATTACTACATGACCAAACAGGGGTGGGACCCGAATGCACCGCTGGATCGCGGTGACCTTGAGCTCATCGCTGAGGTTCAACACGATGGTTCGAAGGCGAGCACCAACCCCGATCACATGATCACGGTGCCCAGCGATCGATCCGGCTACCACGTGATCCTTGCGGTGTGGGATATCGCGGACACGGTCAACGCCTTCTACAACGTGATCGACGTGAACGTAACTGGCGCGGGTGCGCCCGATACGACTCCTCCGTCGGTCCCAGTGGGGCTGGAGACGGTTGCCGTGACCAGCAACACCGTCGAACTCGACTGGCTCGATTCCACCGATGACAGTGGAGCTGTTTCGTATGCCATTTTCCGTGGCGGTGAACGAGTGGCGACGACCAGCGATTCGGAGTTCATCGACGAAGGCCTGCAACCTGGATCGGACTACGTCTACAGCATCGTTGCGCTCGACCCATCGGGCAACACTTCCGCATCGAGCGTGGACGTCCTTGTTTCGACGCAGGCAGCACCAGTTGTCGATGTAGAGGCTCCCTCAGTGCCGGGTTACCTGCACTCGATGGGGGAGACCTCCGATTCGGTCGAGTTGATGTGGAATGCGAGCAGCGATGACAGCGGATCGGTCGAGTACCTGGTGTTCCGGGACGGTCAGCAGATCGCCCGCACAGGGATGACGATGTTCACCGACACCGGTCTGACCGCTGGAAGCGACTACTCCTACACCGTGACAGCGGTGGATCCCTCAGGGAATGTCTCCGCTGTGAGCAACGTCCTGAACCTTTCAACGGAGACGGCGCTCGAACCGCAGCCGGCACCTGAGCCGGAGCCAGCACCCGAACCTGCTCCGAGCCCAGGAGGCACGTGGGATCCGCGAGGCAGTTACGCGGCCGGTGACACCGTCACCTACGGCGGGCAGACCTACCGCGCGGTGCAATCGCACACCGGTATCGGCGATCCGAATTGGATCACCGCACCATCGCTGTGGGTCGCGGTCGTCGACGCTCCAGCACCAGCACCAGCACCCGAACCGGAGCCGGCACCCGAGCCGG
>DASYOJ010000197.1:0-7458 GCA_036007925.1 Candidatus Nanopelagicales bacterium | reverse complement strand
CGTCGATCCGGTCAATCGCCAAAAGTGCAGATACACCCGCAGCAATAGTGCGTTGTCGTACAGCATTTTCTCGAAGTGCGGAACGATCCAGCGCTCATCGACCGAGTAGCGAGCGAACCCTCCTCCGATCTGGTCATACATACCCCCGCGCGCCATGGCTTCCAACGTCCGTTCGGTCATGTCGAGGGCCTCCACCGCATGTGCAGTTCCGTGCAGTGCGGCGTAGCGAATCAAAAACTCCAGCACCATCGATGGCGGGAACTTCGGCGCTCCCCCAAAGCCACCATTGTTGGGATCAAAATCCTGCATCAAAAGCGAAACAGCAGCATCGAGTTGCTCAAGGGTCGGCGGTGCGTCGCCCGGTTCCGCCAACTGACGTCCCGAGAGGGCCTCGATAATGCGCTGACCGGCGGCTTCAATCTCCCCACGCCGGTTTCGCCACGCATCGGTAATCGCCTGCAACAACTGCGGGAAGGACGACATCTGGTGGCGTGGTTCCGGCGGGAAGTACGTGCCGGCGTAAAAGGGTCGACCGTCATGGTCGAGGAACACGCTCATGGGCCACCCGCCATGGCCCGTCATCGCAACGGTGGCGTCCATATAGATCGAGTCAATATCCGGGCGCTCCTCCCGATCCACCTTGATGGACACGAAGTTGGCATTCAGATACTCCGCAATCTGCCCATTTTCAAAGGACTCATGCGCCATGACATGACACCAGTGGCACGCGGAGTAACCGATGGACAAGAAGATCGGGACATCTCGGCTGCGGGCCTCATCGAAGGCGTCCTCGCCCCACTCCCACCACTCCACCGGGTTGTCTGCGTGCTGTAGGAGATAGGGGGACGTCGCTTGTGCCAATCGATTGCTCACCCCCCGATCCTCCCCCGAGCCCCAGAGACGTTGTGCCACCCCCCGTTAGCGGAGTGGACAGGTCACCTTCGAGGTCCTCTAGTGCGGAACGGCGAAGTTGAGAAGCACCACACCCGCAACCACTAGCGCAATGCCTGCCACGCCCAGCCACGGCAGGTTCTCACCGAACACCACCACACCCACAATCGCAACACCCACGGTTCCCACGCCCGCCCAGATGGCGTAGGCGGTGCTGAGTCCGATGTTGCGAAGCGCCAGCCCCAGCAGCCCAAAAGACAAGATGTAGCCGGCGACAACACCGACCGCAGGCAGTAGCCGCGTGAAGCCTTCGCTGACCTTCAGCATGACCGTGCCGAAGACCTCGAAGATGATCGCGCCCGCCAACAGCACCCACGCCACCGCTTCCTCCCCAGAACGCGGGCCCGAAGACGCCCGTGCGTCCATCCTGCCAGTGGCACACTTCTTTCGTGGACACGCTGTCTCAACTGCACGAGGTGACTGTGAAGGGCGCACCAGCCCAGGCAGCGAAGGCTCGCGAGTTACTCACCCGATTAACGGAGAATCCCAAAGACCCCGCTATTCCAGCCGAATCGGATGCGCTTTTCGAGGCCTACCTGCATGATCCTTACTTGACCAAGATCGAGCCAGAGGATGAAGGCGGCCGGTAGATGTTCGACGACGCCAAGTATCTCGCCAAAGAAGCAGTGGATCGCAACAACGCGCTCAGTGAACTAGATCAGCAGCGCGCCGAGGACAAGATCCACGGCTGGTCGCGCAACCGCACACTGCGCCGCGGCATCGGTGCTCTGTTGGCGGCGACCGTGGCAGCGATTCCGATCGTCACTGCGCTCAACGCGCCCCGCATCTTCGTCGTTTATGTGCTGGCGTGGTTGGCCATCTTCGCCCTCGCACGAACGGCTATGCGTGCAGCCGAAGGCAAACCGATCAGCCGCACCGAGTTTCTCGTGTTGGCCGGACTATCCATCCTCAGCGCCGTCGTCGCACTCAGCGCGCAGACCGACGTGAACCTTCAGGCAGGAGTAACGGCCACCGCGGGAATCATCGTTGCCGTCATTTTAGCCGCGATCAGTACGCCCGCGATCGTGCGTTGCTGGCGCTAATCAACCAACGCGACCTTTTACTTGCTGAAGCCTTCCTTCAATCCCTGCACGACCGAGGTCAACTCACTCGGCAGCACCCATACCTTGCTGGCCTCGCCGTTGGCGATCTCCGGCAGCGTCTCCAAGTAGCGGTGTGCCAGAGCCGACGAAGTCGGGTTCGCCAGGTGCAGTGCTGAGTAGACCTTCTCCACCGCCACTGCTTCACCATCAGCGCGGATGACCTCAGCCTTGGCTTCGGCTTCGGCGCGGAGCACCTCAGCCTCCGCTTGACCCTGCGCAGTGAGGATTGCTGACTGCTTTTCACCTTCAGCAGTCAAGATGGCGGACTGCTTTTCGCCCTCTGCTGTCAAGATGGCTGCTCGACGACCGCGCTCTGCTTTCAATTGCTTTTCCATCGACTCTTGCACCGACGGCGGCGGATCGATCGCCTTCAACTCCACGCGATTGACCCGAATGCCCCACTTACCGGTGGCTTCATCGAGTACGCCGCGCAATTGTCCGTTGATGGCATCGCGTGAAGTCAGTGTCTCTTCGAGGTCCATCGAGCCGATCACATTGCGCAGCGTGGTGACGGTGAGTTGCTCGATGCCCAGGATGTAGCTCGAGATCTCGTAGGTAGCGGCTTTCGGGTCGGTCACCTGGAAGTACACGACGGTGTCGATCGAAACAACGAGGTTGTCCTCGGTGATCACTGGTTGCGGCGGGAAAGACGCCACTTGTTCGCGCATATCCACTCGGTCCCGCACCCGATCGACGAACGGCACCAGGATGCTCAAGCCTGGATCTAGCGTGCGCTGATAACGACCGAAACGCTCGATGATCGCCGTGCTGGCTTGATTCACGATGACGATCGTGCGCCATAACAACAACGCGACAACCAAGACCGCGAATATGGCGCCGGAGATGAAAGCGATCATGGGAGCTCCTTCTGGGTCGTGCTAATCGATCGGATGGACGAGCGCGGTTGCGCCGTCGATTCGGGTGACAACCAACTTCGTGCCACCGGGAACGGACATAGAGGTGATGTCGGGATCGAGCCGCGCGGACCATTCCTCGCCGCGCAACTTCATCCGACCGTCGAGTGTGGAAATTTCGGTCAGCGCTAGGCCTTCGGTGCCTGGCAGTGCATCAACGCCGGTGCGCGCCCCGACCGGCAACCGCCGCAAGTGGCGCAGCGCAATCGGGCGAACGAACACGATTCCGGCCAGTGAAACTCCCGCAGCAACGAGTACCGACGCCCATAACGGGGCTCCGGTGAGCGCCACGCCAGCTCCCGCGAGGGCACCGATACCAATGAGCGCGAAGGTGAGATCGAGGGTGAAGGCCTCGATGCCGAGCGCGATCGCCGCCACGATCGCCCACACAACAGCACCGGACATGTCCACCTCCCCTGGCTCCACGTGAGGTATTACGTACTACGAGGCTAACCGCCAAACCTGAACCGCACCCGTTGGGATCAACCGTCACCTGAAATTCGACTATTCGGATTTTTTCTTGCTTTTTTTCCGGAGATACAGATTATTCTTGGATTCTATGGCGCAGATGCGAATTAGTGAAGCCGCCGATCTCCTCGGTGTCAGCGACGACACCGTGCGTCGTTGGATCGAGACGGGGCGATTACCGGCCACGAGCGCCCACGGACCGACCACGGTGGAGGGTCGGGACGTGGCGGCCGTGATGCGCGAATCGGCTCCCGACCTGCCCCACCTGTCGGTCTCGGCCCGCAATCGATTCCCCGGAATCGTCACTCGGGTCGAGAAGGACGGCGTGATGGCGCTGGTGGAAATCCAAGCCGGACCGCATCGCGTCATCTCGCTGATGAGTAAGGAAGCCGCGGAGGAACTCGGACTCGAGCCCGGTGTCCGCGCCGCAGCATCGGTCAAGGCGACCAACGTGGTGGTTGAGGTTCAGTGAGAAAACTCATCGTCGCTTTGGTGAGCGCAACGATCGTGTTGTCTGCCTGTTCCACTGATAACGCATCCCAAGAACGCACTGTTCGTGCAGCCGTTGCATCCGACTTGCGTTTCGCCTTCCCGGAGATCGTCGAACTCGTGCACTCCGAGCACCCGGACATCAATGTGCGGGTCACCTACGGCTCTTCTGGTCAATTCATGACTCAGATACTGAATGGCGCACCTTTCGACCTTTACCTGTCGGCTGACCAGGCCTACCCGGAAACTGTCGTTGCTGATGGCTTTGCTTCGCAAGAAGAGTTATTCCGCTACGCCCGCGGCCGCTTGGTCGTCTGGGATCCCAGCGGTGCGCAATCAACACCGGAGCTAGAGGACATACTCGGCGCCGGGCAAATCGCCGTCGCGAATCCGCAACACGCGCCCTACGGCCGTGCCGCAATGCAAGCACTGACCTCTGCGGATTTGCTACCCGCTGTCGAAAGCCAGTTGGTATTCGGAGAGAACGTGGCGCAGGCGGCTGAGTTCGCCCAGTCAGGCGCCGCGGATATGGCGATCATTGCGATGTCGCTGGTGATCGCCGGGCCACTTGCCGAGACCGGTACGTGGACCGAGATTCCTCAGCAGTTGTTCGAGCCGCTTGAGCAAGGCGGGGTCGTCCTCACGGCGGCTCAAGATGTCGCGGCTGCCCAGACAGTGCGCGATGCACTACTTGGTCCACGCGGTCAGGAAATTTTGGCGCGCTACGGATTCGAGGATTGATCCGTGGATATAGATGCCTTGTGGTTGACCTTGCGGCTAGCCGCGCTGACCACCGTGATCTTGATCATCGTGGCCATTCCCATTGCAGCGTGGCTCGCGTTCCACAGGCGTGCCTATACCCCGGTACTCGAAGCGGTCGTGGCACTTCCTTTGGTTCTCCCGCCAACGGTCTTGGGCTACTACCTGCTGGTGGCAATGGGATCGCAATCGCCATTAGGGCAATGGTGGATAAACACCTTCGGGTCGACTCTTGCCTTTAGCTTCAATGGCCTCCTGGTTGCTTCCATCATCTCCAGTTTGCCTTTCGCCGTGCACCCGTTGCTGACAGCCTTCACGAGCGTCCCTGCGCGACTTCTCCAAGCATCCACCACGTTGGGGGCCGGGTGGCCACGCACGATTGTCAAAGTCGCACTCCCCTTGTCGCGATCAGGGCTGGCTACATCCGCCGTCTTGGCGTTTGCCCACACCCTTGGTGAATTCGGTGTGGTCTTGATGGTGGGCGGCAACATTCCCGGACAAACACGAACGTTGTCCATCGATGTTTACGACTCCGTGCAAGCCTTCGATTACTCAGCTGCCGCAAGCACGAGTGCCTTCCTTCTTGTTTTCTCTTTACTAGTTCTCACTATCACCTACACCGTGAATTACCGCTCTGGCCTTCCGCGCCATCTCTCCTCGCGCCAACTTCAACCCACCTCGGTGATGCAATGAACGTTCGACTCCACGGGCGTCGTCATCTGCTGGATGTGGACCTTGACTTGGACCTTCAGCAGTTCACCTCCCACGTGCTCTTCGGGCCTTCCGGATCGGGGAAGACCACCCTGCTACGCGTACTTGCCGGCTTAGATCCCCTCGATGACGGTGAGTTGCGGGTTGACGGTGAGTTGTGGACCCACGGTTCGACAATCCATGTTCCATCTCGCAAGCGCGATGTCGGGTTGCTCTTCCAAGATCATGCCCTGTTTCCGCACATGTCTGTTGCGCAGAACGTCGCTTACGCAATCCCTCGAGCCAAGAAGTCAGAGAAGAAGCACATCGTCGAGTGGGCCCTCGCCCAAGCCCGGGCGGAAGGCTTCACCACACGACCTGTCGCGAGCCTGTCGGGTGGGGAGGCGCAACGCGTCGCGTTTGCCCGAGCGCTCGCACGCCAACCCCGCGTGCTCTTACTCGATGAGCCTTTATCGGCGTTAGACACACCCACACGCGAATCCCTCCGCGGCGACCTTCGAGCGCTGATCCAGACCTCCGGCGTCCCCGCGATTTCGGTGACGCACGATCGCACCGAGGCCCTCGTGCTAGCCGACCAGGTAGTAGTTCTCATCAACGGCAGGGTGCATCAGATGTCGGCTCCAAGCACGGTCTTCGAGCAGCCCGCGGATGCCCAGGTTGCCGAGGCGGTAGGTGTGGAAACGGCATCCGTGGGCACGATCGTGCACCGTTCGAACGGACTCGCAGAGGTTGAAATCGACGGCACGCGAGTCTTCGCACCAGATCCAGACTCCACGGCCAACACCGTCCTTGTCTGTGTCCGCGCCGAGGACATCGCGCTCGCGAAGGAACGATCCGTCTCCAGTCAACGCAATCAACTCCTGGGGCGCGTCATGCGGATCAGCCCACATGGATCTCTCATGCGTGTTGATGTGGACGCCGGCTGGCAGCTTGCGTCCTTCATCACCCGCACTGCACTAGGCGAACTGGACTTGCGGGAGGGCAGCAATGTCGTTGCAACGTTCAAGGCGCAATCGGTGCACGTGATCCCGCACGATTAGTTGATCGTCAGTAAGTCCACCGGTACGCGCAGGTGACCGGCGAGGTTGCACATGGCACGGAGAACCTCCGCCGCTTCTGCCGGCGGTCGAGCATCAGGAGTGGCCCGCCGACTACTGGAAACGCGAATGAACCCGGCTTCGGTTATCGCGCAGGTTGCCCACCCCCGTCGGTGATAGTCCGCGAACTACTGATGGGCGGGTTCGTGGTGCACGTTCACATCCAGCAGGTAGGTCATTCGTCGAGGGCTTCGCGAACCATTTCAGGCGTCATGGGTGGAGTATCGGGCGCCACGTCGAACATCGGAAAACCGTTGTCCACAATCCGGGGCTGAAGCCCCCGTCGCGCCAATTCGGAGATTGCAGCCCCGAGAGAAATCCCCATTTCAAGACTTATGGATCGGGCCACCATCAGCACGTCATCATCGAGATCCAGCGTTATGAGCACAAGGCCAGTCTGGCAGTCCCAACAACTCACTGCACGCGACCTGAAGCTTCGTGGCAGGGTCTGTCCGTGGCTCAGCAACTCGAAGACCTAGTGCACGAATCCTGGGTTCCGCATCTGGCCAGCCAACGGGAGAACTTGACCGCACTCGGGGAGTTCCTCCGCGCCGAGAACCAGGCCGGCCGTCCCTGGGCCCCGGCAGGAAGCAACATCCTGCGGGCGCTTACCCAGCCGCTGGATGACGTGCGCGTGCTCATCGTCGGACAAGATCCCTACCCCACTCCCGGCCACGCCGTCGGTCTGTCCTTCTCGGTTGCACCGGAGGTCAAGCCGATCCCGCGCAGCCTGGCCAATATCTACAAGGAACTCGAAAGCGACCTGGGCATTGCGACTCCTGCTAATGGTGATCTCACCCCGTGGACCGAACAAGGTGTGCTGCTGCTCAACCGCGTGCTAACCGTGCAACTCGGCCAGCCCGGCAGCCACCGCGGCAAGGGTTGGGAGGACTTCACCGCGGCTGCGATTAGTGCGATCGCCTATCGACCCGATCAGCCGGTGGTGGCGATCTTGTGGGGCAAGGA
>DASYOJ010000196.1:0-3435 GCA_036007925.1 Candidatus Nanopelagicales bacterium | reverse complement strand
GACACCGACATCTTCCTCATCCGCCCGGATGGCACCGACAAGCACGCACTCGTCAGCATCGAGGGCGAAAAGGAATTCGCACCGAGCTGGAGCCCGAGCGGGCAACAGATCGCTTTCGTCAGCGATATGACCGGCCTCGATCAGGTGTACGTGATGAACATCGACGGCACCGGCATGCGCCAACTGACCACCTCCGGTGCGAACACCGATCCGGCGTGGTCGGCCGACGGGAAACACGTCTACGTCACGAGCACCCGCACTGGGAACTCCGATGTGGTGCAGGTGCCGGTCGGCAAGGGCAAGCCCGTCAACCTGACGAAGGCGAACACCACCCGCGATCTGCAGCCGAACTCGCAGCCGCGCCGTTAGGCGCTAGCGCCCGACCTCAGCCGGACAAGCAAGCGGAGTACAGCGCCTCGGGGATCTCAGCATCGCTCGGGTAGGCGTCGCCGTCAGGCGTCCCGCATACATCGGCGGCATCCTTGGGTACCCAGAACTGGCCTTCGGCTTGGAAAATGATGTTCATCGGGGCGCCCTGTGGGCCGTCCTCGGGCGCGTCTACCGGACCATTTAGCCCGCTGGCCACGGCCCAACCGTCGGCGCACTGCACCGAATCCGGGGACCAGGCGTTCTCGCCGTCGCTCATTTCCTCGATGTACTTCTCGGCTTCGGTGTTGATGATCTCGTCGGTGCATTCGGTCATCCCGCCGACCATTTCACCCTCGCTGGAGGAGTCGTCGCTTGACGAGCAGCCGGCGAGCAGCCCGACGGCAAGGAAGGAAGCACTGGTGATGGCAAGGGAACGACGCACGATGAACTCCTGAGTTTCGGTGACTGAGCGTTTACGGTACGTCGGCATATTCGCTACACAGCGACGACGCGCCGGGGATAGTGTGCGTGTGCCATGGCTAACACGGGGGTGCACAACTACCGCACGGGGCGGGTGGTCGGTCTTGCCGGAACGGCCGCGCTCGGCGGCTTCTTGTTCGGCTTCGACTCTGCGGTGATCAATGGCGCTGCGCCGGCGATCAAGTCCACATTCGGTCTGTCCTCGCTGGCCTTGGGCTTCACCGTCTCCATCGCCCTCATCGGTTCGGCGATCGGTGCTTGGTTCGCTGGATTGCTGGCCGAGAAATTCGGCCGCCGGCGGGTGATGCTCATCGCAGCCACTTTGTTCATCGCCGCAGCGATCGGGCAAGCGTTCCCGTTCGGTATCGCCGATCTGCTGATGTGGCGATTTATCGGGGGTGCCGGCATCGGTGTGGCCAGCGTTATGGCTCCGATGTACATCGCCGAGATCGCCCCGGCGCAACTACGCGGCCGCCTAGCTTCCATGCAGCAACTCGCGATCGTGCTGGGCATCTTCGCGACCGGCATCTCGAACTATCTGATCTTGGAAGCAGCCGGCGGGGATTCGACCAACGATTGGCTCTTCGGCATCGCCGCCTGGCAGTGGATGTTCCTGGTGATGCTCGTTCCGGCGATCGTCTACGGCGCGCTCGCCCTGCGGCTACCTGAATCACCGCGCTATCTAGTCGAGATTGGCAAATACGACGAAGCCAATTCGGTCCTCCAGCAGATTTACACCGACGGCACCGAGAAGTTGCTCGATGACATCAAAGCCTCGCTGGATAGTGAGCACCGGCCAAGACTCAGCGATCTACGCGGAAAGCGCTTCGGCCTACTGCCCATCGTGTGGGTCGGCATCATCCTTAGCGCGCTGCAGCAATTCGTGGGTATCAATGCCGTCTTCTACTACTCCAACACCATCTGGGAAGCCGTTGGTTTCTCCGAGGATCAGGCGTTCCAGACGTCGTTGATCACGACCGGAGTGAACGTCGCCTTCACCCTCGTTGCCATCGCGCTGGTGGACAAAGTCGGCCGCAAACCCCTACTGCTCGTGGGTTCGGCCGGCATGGTGTCGATGCTCGCGATCCTCACCTACGTGTTCGGATCCGCACCCGTTGGTCCGGATGGAAACCCGATCCTGACCGATGGCCCGGACATCGTTGCGCTCCTTGCGTTCAACGCCTATGTCGCGTTCTTCGCCGCGACCTGGGGCCCGGTCGTATGGGTGTTGCTCGGTGAGATGTTCCCCAACCGGATACGCGCTGCAGCGCTGGCCCTTGCCACCGCCGCGCAGTGGCTGGCCAACTGGATCGTCTCGACGGCATTCCCACCACTGGCGAATATCAGCCTCGGCTTGGCCTACTCGATCTTCACGATCATGGCTGCGCTCTCCATCCCGTTCGTGTGGCGGCATATCCGCGAGACCAAGGGTGTGGAACTGGAGAAGGTCAATGTCATGGAGCCGTCTCGGTAGCCGAGTAGCCGCAGCCCGCCAACCACGTTTGCACAACCAGCCGCGCGGCTTGCGCAGTACCGAGTTCGCCTTCGGCGATTTCGTCCCACGCGGCGAACAACAGACCGATGTAGGCGGCGATCAGCCACCGCGACGGCTGGTCGCGGCGCAAGCGATCCTCCCCCTGCAACGTCGCGATGTACACGCCCAGCGGAGTCGCGGCATTCGCCCAGTGCTGATCCAAGTCATTGCCCCACCCGGGAACCACCCGCAAGAACACCGTGCGTGGCCCGAGCGCCATCAGCAACTGCGTGACTTCGGTGAGGACCTGGCCCGGTTCGCGTTCGGTTGTCTCCGGGACGCGGGCCATCACCGCACCGATCCGCTCCAAGGTGTCCACCGACAGCGCTTCCAACAAGGCCTCCCGCGTGGCGTACTTATGGAAGATCGTGGTTCGGCTGATGCCCGCAGCCTTCGCGATGGACTGCAAGGTGGCGTCCGGTCGCTTGGCCAGTACCTCCGCGGCCGCGTCCAGGATCTGCTCGTTTCTGATCACCACGTTCAGAAGTTAACACTCGTGTTCACTTTTGCTCTACAGTCGTGCGGTGGCCCAACTGAATGTGCGCGAGGCCCTGCCCGATCGTCTTCGCGGTATCGCCTTGCTGGGCATCGTGGTCGTCAACGCCGCCTTCCTGGGAATCAGCGCCGATGGCTTCACCCAAGACTCCGTCGATGGGTTCGCGAACCGACTCACCGCACTGCTGGTTGTCACCTTCGCGCAGGGGAAGTTCTACCTGCTGTTCTCATTCCTGTTCGGCTACAGCGCGTCATTCATCCTGCGCGAGAACAGCAAGCCGGACCGCCGTAGATACCTGCGCCGAATGCTGGCGCTGTTCTTGTTCGGTCTCGCCCACGCAGTCTTCTTCTTCATCGGCGACATCCTCATCACCTACTCGATCCTCGGGTTGCTGCTCTTCGCCGTCTCACGTTCGTCGGACCGAGCGCTGAAACGTTGGACCATCGCAGCGATCGCTGTTGCCGTGTTCTTCATCCTGGTCATCACCTCACTGGGTGCGGCATTTCCCGACGACGCTTCGAGTGGGCTCGGCGGACTTGAGAGTGCACTGACGACG
>DASYOJ010000195.1:0-2853 GCA_036007925.1 Candidatus Nanopelagicales bacterium | reverse complement strand
CCGGTGGCAGGAAGAGCTGCAACTACTCGCTCAAGATGTTCCAAGCGTGCGCGGTCACCGGACTGCGAGTCATCAGCAGCCGGAACCAGCAAGCGTGCAGCCATCATCTCCAGACGCAACCGCGGGGCGGTGGCACCTTTCAATTCACCAAGGGCCACGTTCACCACATCTGCCGCGCGGCTGGCTTCTGCCGGACCGAGAAGTGCGGCTTGTTGAACGATGCGCTCGATCTCATCGTCCGGTGCATCGATTAGACCCCGGCTCGAGGCATCGGGAACGCTTTGCACCACGATCAGATCCCGCATGCGTTCCAGCAGATCGGAAACGAAGCGCCGGGGGTCATGTCCGGTATCGACCACGCTTTCGATCACTTCGAAAAGTGCCGAACCGTCGCGCGCGGAGATAGCCGCAATCGTGGCATCAAGGAGCGCGGTGTCGGTCACTCCGAGTTGATCGGCTACTTCGCGATACGTGATGCCATCGGGTCCTGAACCTGCAATCACTTGGCCCAGGATCGACAGCGAATCTCGAACACTGCCGGCACCTGCGCGAGCTACTAGCGCCAACGCAGCGGGATCCGCGGGCACCCCTTCTTGTTCACAGATCGAAGCGAGATGCTGTTGCAGCTCACGCGTGCCAACGAGCCGGAAGGCGTAGTTATGTGTGCGTGAACGAATGGTCGGCAGAACTTTGTCCGGATCGGTGGTGGCGAAAATGAACCGCACATGCTCCGGTGGCTCCTCCACCAGTTTCAACAGTGCATTGAAACCAGCTGTTGAAACCATGTGGGCCTCATCAATGATGTACACCTTGTAGCGCGAAGAAGCCGGGGCGAACATCGCGCGCTCGCGCAGTTCACGAGTGTCATCAACACCGCCGTGACTGGCAGCGTCCAATTCGATGACATCGATCGATCCGGATCCACCGGCGGCAAGATCGATGCAACTTTGGCACTGCCCGCACGGCTCGGGGGTGGGGCCTTGCTCGCAGTTCAACGAACGCGCCATGATCCGAGCGGTGGATGTCTTACCGCAGCCGCGCGGGCCGGAAAAAAGGTAGGCGTGGTGCACGCGATCGTTCTCCAGCGCCCGAGTCAGCGGCGCGGTGATGTGCTCTTGACCCACCACATCGGCCAGCCGAGCCGGCCGGTAGGTGCGGTACAGCGCCAAGGACATGCGCCGACCCTAATCGGCGCATAAAGGGACCCCCCGCGCACCTGACAGAGCCCGCCTACCCTTGCTGCCTTCCGGCCCTGGGGGGGTTGAGCGAGGTGACACCGCACGGGGGGTCGTCTCCAGGGTACGGGGCGTCACGGTGTGCTCGCCACCTGCGGGTACTCTCCCCGACGGAGGATTCGCCTAGTGGCCTATGGCGCTCGCTTGGAAAGCGGGTTGGGTTAATAGCCCTCAGGGGTTCGAATCCCCTATCCTCCGCGCGATCGGTGGGGGCGGCGTGATGCCGCCCCCACTTTGCCTGTCCGCTCCTTGTAATCTCCTCCGCGGTGGCGTGTCCGAGCGGCCTAAGGAGCGCGCCTCGAAAGCGCGTGTGGGGGCAACCTCACCGTGGGTTCAAATCCCACCGCCACCGCCATAAATTTTGTGGGATTCGGGAGGTAGGCCCGCAGGGCCGGACGGGTCCCACCGCCACCGCCATAAGTTCGCCGTACATCTCGTGGGACGTCGAGGCTAGGCCGTCGTCGTCGGCGGGACTGGCCGTACACTGGCCGTACGCTTAATCCGGGGAGGACGTCATGCCAACGGAAGCAGGCCGCGTTCGCAGCGAACGCCTCGAAGTGCGCACCACGCACGAAGATCGTGCTCTGATCGATCGAGCGGTGGCCGCCTCGGGCACGGACCTCACCGAGTTCGTCATCACCAACCTCACCGTTGCATCCCGTCGAACCTTGGCCGATCGTGGCGAGTTTTCGCTCAGCGAGGCAGCTCTGGAGGCATGGGAGGAGATAAACGCCCGCCCCGCTCGCGATCTTCCGGGCTTGCGTGCGCTGTTGTCTCGTCCTTCACCATTCGTCGACGAATGACACCGCCTTACACCTCACCCAGGCTCTTGGAACCCGATCACTCTCTCGACGGCTTCACGTGCAGATCGCCCGAGCAGACCGAATGGCTGCGCCTGCATGCTCGTCAGGCCCATTCGGTCGGCACGACGAAAGTTCTGGTTGTGACCGCCGGCGGGGATCCATCTGTAGTCGCCTACTACGCCTGGTCGATGGCGTCGATCCAGACTTCTGCAGCACCATCGCGTGTCCTTAAAGGTGCGGGCCGGTATCCCCAACCGGTGGCTCTGTTGGCCCGGCTAGCAGTCGCCACCGACCACGAGCAACGCGGTCTTGGTGCTGCACTCGTGGCCGATGCCGTCCGTAGGACTGCGGAGTTGGGCTCTCGCATCGGTTGTCGTGGCCTACTGGTCCACGCCGAATCGCCGTCGGCTCGTGACTTCTACCTGCATCTGCTGCCAGAGTTCGAAGCCTCACCGACCGACGAACTGCACCTAATGCTGCTGATGAAGGACATCCTGCAGACCCTGAAGGGTTGACGCCAGGTTCCGCATTTCGGCTGCGATCGTGGTCTTGGTACTCACGCGGTGGGAGATGCGGTTGGATCTCTCTATGGCAGATGATCGCTCACCCCTCCCCACCATCAGGGAAGTCCGCTTCAGCCCGCGCAACATCTGGCGGGTGGGGCTGGTGGTGCTGGCCCTCATCGCCTTGGCGCTGTTCGTGCAGTTCCTGCTCGAAGACGGTGGGGGAATCCTCTTCATCGTCTTGATGGCCTGGTTCGCCGCCCTCGCGATGGCACCACTGGTCGATCGACTCTCTCGGTACATGAAGCGCGG
>DASYOJ010000194.1:0-2735 GCA_036007925.1 Candidatus Nanopelagicales bacterium | reverse complement strand
AGAAAGCCAGCACAACCGGGAAGATGATGTTGAGGGCATAGCCGATGACGAACAGCCCGGCCAGCAAAACCAGTAGCCGCCAGGTGATACCCGCGGCCCGCACTAACGTTGGGGGAACCGAAGACGACTGGTTGTCGTCGTCCATAAGCACTCCCTGATCAATGTTCAGTCAATGCGAACGTTACCGGCCGGGGTGGCGAAGATGACCGCGGACACCCCGGGCTCGTCCTCCACCCAGCGTAATTCGACTCCATTGATAGCCGTATCGGTATCGAGCAGGGAAGCAATTGGTTGGCGATCGCCGGCGAGCTCGATCGCGGCTATCGAAATCGCGCTCCCGGAGCCGCCGGCGCTGGGGTGCTCGGTATCGGCGCAGTCCCAGGTCACGAAGAAGGGAACGTGGGGGGTATCCATGGTGTCGAGGATGCCGATCTGCTTCCAGCACAATTCCACGCCGTCTGGCCGGATTCGACGCCCGCGCGCTGCTTCGCGCCCAAGGCGTTGCTCGATGGGCGCGATGTCGTCCACGGCCAGCACCCAACTCAACCAGCCACCGCCGTCTTCGGCTCGGCGGTGCACGGCCTGACCGAAAGGTGCCTTTAACGCTGCAGGGTGATCGAGGGCACTGACGACTTCAACATAGGCACCGCCGGCAAGCGGCAGAATGAAGTTCCGGGTACCGAAAGACGGATGCCGACCCCCATCAATGAACGTGCCGCCGAGGTCAGAACCGATTCGCTGGACGACGTCAGCGATTTCGCTTGTCGTACAGGCGTAGGACAGATGGTCAAGCCGCATGGCTGCATCCTGCCGGGCGCTTCGCCGCAGGTGCTTCGGGGGGTCCATCCGGTATGGCAGGCTCCGGTTATGCCGGAGCAGCCTGCCGACGAATCAACCGTTGCCGATGCTCCGGTCCGCGCGAAACTCGACGTTCGTAAAAGCATCATCATGGGCGTGATTGGTGTCGCGCTGATCGTGTTGATCTTTTGGCGCGTCATTCCCCAGATCGGTAGTTACAACGAAGCGTTTGACGCTTTGCAGTCGATGACGTGGATCGCGTTGGCGATCATCGTGGTAGCGGTTGTTGTATACCTGGCTGTCTACGGTCTGATCTACAAAGCTGCCGATGGCCGATTGACCTACTGGCAATCACAACAGGTCAAACAGTCGGCGTTCACCATTAGCAACGGAGTGCCAGCCGGGGGCGCCGTAGGTTTGGCCGTTCAGTTTGGGATGCTCGCGAGTTATCGACTATCGGCGAGCTCGGCTACCGCGGCGATCACGGCGGTGAGCGTGTGGGCCACATTCACCAGTTTGGGGCTGCCCATCTTGGGGGTGCTGGCGTTGACGATCACCGGGACCGGAGACTCGGTCGCCTGGCTTGGGCCCCTTGGGCTCGCCGTTTTGGTGGTCATCATCGTGGTTTTCGCCCTGGTCATGCGCTCCGAGGCGCTCGCTAGGCGGGTAGGGAATGCCGCCAACACAGTGCTGCGACCCCTGACCCAGCGAATTTCTCGGCTCAAGGGTGTTGATCTTGCTGCTCCGATCATGAGGTTTCGCTCGGATATGTACGACCTCGTGCGGCGACGCTGGTTGTTGTTGACCGGGGTGCAGATCGGCATCGCACTCACGCAATTCCTGATCTTGTATGCAGCGCTGCGGGGGGTCGAAGGTTGGGGGCAAGCAGGCACCGACGTGCTCAGCGCCTTCGGTGCCTTCGCCGTTAGCCAGATCATGTTGATGGTGCCCATCACACCCGGCGGTCTTGGCACCATGGATGCGTTGATGATTCAGTTGTTAGTCAGTTCGGGAACCGAGAAGGGTGCGGCAACCGCTGCGGATCTGGTGTGGCGAGCCACGTCGTACTTCCCACAAATTTTGGTGGGACTCATCGCACTGCTGGCGTGGTACCGGCGAGCCGGGCAGGCGGTCGCGACTCGGAGTGTCGGTGAACAACCCTCGGATAGGACGGGCTAGTGTTTTCCCCGACCCGGTCGTCGCGGGAGGGGAAGCCTTCGGCGGCCGGGTCCTTTGCCGTCCTGGGGGATGAAATAAGTGATCACGCGATTCGTTGCACTCGGTGATTCCTTCACCGAAGGCCTAGATGACGAACCTCGTTCGGATGGTCGACACCGAGGGTGGGCTGATCGTGTAGCCGAGCAGTTGCCGTGTCGGCAGCGCCTCGAATCGGTGCAGTACGCGAATTTGGCAATACGTGGTCGGTTGACGCGGCAGGTGGTTGACGAGCAGTTGCCCGCAGCGCTTGCTCTTCAGCCGGATATGGCGTCCATCGCCGTTGGGGTCAATGACGTCTTGCGACCGACCTTCGATCTGGATGCCCGAGCATCGGATCTGGAATATGCGGTCCGTGCACTGCGAGCCCAGGGCGCTCGCGTCACGGTGTTCGCCTTCGGCGATCCCACCCGGCGCTCGGCGGTTTTGGGCTCTATCACCGGCCGGGTACGTAGCCTGCGCTCGGCGACCGTGGCTATCGCGCAGGCGTATGGGTGTTCGTTGGTCGACTTTTGGGGGGTGGCCCGCTTCGATGATGAGCGCCTGTGGTCACCCGATCGCCTGCATTTGTCCTGCCAGGGGCATGCCGTTACCGCACAGGCGGTCCTGGCGGCCTGGGGCCTAGGCGATCATTCGTGGCGCTCGCCCGGCAGTGACCCGCAGCGGGCCGGGTGGGTCCGCAGGCGCGGTGCGGACGTGGCCTGGCTGCGTGGTCATGCGGA
>DASYOJ010000193.1:0-50998 GCA_036007925.1 Candidatus Nanopelagicales bacterium | reverse complement strand
TCGAAGAAGGCACCGGCGAAGAAGGCGGCTGCGAAGAAGGCACCGGCGAAGAAGGCGGCTGCGAAGAAGGCACCGGCCAAGAAGGCGGCTGCGAAGAAGGCACCGGCCAAGAAGGCGGCTGCGAAGAAGGCACCGGCCAAGAAGGCACCGGTCATCCCGCGACCCAAGCGCCGCCCGGTTGTTCGTGAGGATGAGTCACCGTGGACCGATGCAGAGCTTGCCGACGTGCGAGAAGAACTGGGACGGGAGAAGGTTCGCCTCCTGGAGGAAATCGCTACCGCTGAAGAGGGGCTTGCCGACCTCATCCGTGATTCCGGAGACGGCGCCGGTGATGACCAAGCCGATGCTGGCAGCAAGACCTTCGAGCGTGAACACGAGATGTCTTTAGCCAACAACGCCCGCGACATGCTCGAGCAGGTGGAACACGCCTTGACCAGGATTTCTGATGGTTCTTATGGAGCGTGCGAATCGTGCGGCAAGCCGGTGGGCAAGTTCCGACTACAGGCATTTCCGCGGGCCACCTTGTGTCGGGCCTGCAAAGAGGCGGAGGAGCGCTTCTAGTCTCGGTGGTCGTGCAGGTAGAGCCCGTAGGCTGCCTAGATGCCTTCTTCTTCGCGCTCACGCGTGCTGGCGGTTTTGATCGCCACTGCCGCCGGGATCGTGGTCGTGGATCAGATCACCAAGGTGTGGGCGGTGGCGGTCATGCAGCCGCGGATAGCCGCAGGAGACGGCCCGATCTATCTGCTGGGCCCGTTGCTCCGGTTGACGTACACCGAGAACAGCGGGGCGGCGTTCGGCTTCGGTGCCGGATATACCTGGGTATTCACAATCGTCGCTGTGATCGTCGGTGTGGTCATCATCCGCTTTTCTCGCACAATCACCTCACCGGCCTGGGCTGTGGCGCTAGGCGGGCTACTCGGCGGCTTGCTAGGAAACCTGATCGACCGACTCACTCGCCCACCGTCACCGGGCATGGGTTCGGTCGTGGATTTTCTTGGTTTACCCAATTTCCCGATCTTCAATGTCGCCGATATGGCCATCACCTTCGCAGCTATCGGCATGATCTTCCTGGCCTGGCGCGGGGTCCCGTTGTCGCATGAGGAGCATCAGCGTGACGGGCTTGACGAACAAGAAGGTAGGCCGTGACCCGCTTGCTTCCGGTTCCGCCGGGGCTGGTCGGGGAGCGCGTGGACGCAGCACTCGCGCGCATGCTGGGTTTCTCGCGCGCCAAGGTCACTTCGCTCGTCGAGCAAGGTGCCGTACGAATCAATGGTGCAACGGTGGCGAAATCTCACCGGCTCACGCCGGATGAGTGGATCGAGGTTGCTGATAGCCAATCCGGTGATCTCGATGGGATTTCTCCCGACTCTTCACGAGAAGAGTCCATGGATGAAGGCGCCGGGGTGGACAAGCCGGAGGTATCGGTGGTCCCGGTGTTGTGGGAGGACGACGACGTTGTTGTGGTGGACAAGCCGGTCGGCCTTGCAGCGCACCCGAGCCCGGGATGGCGCGGCCCGACGGTGACAGCAAGCTTGGCGGCGAGTGGTGTCCAACTCGCCCCCACCGGAGCAGCCGAACGCGAGGGGGTGGTGCACCGATTGGACGTGGGAACCAGCGGTGTCATGGTCCTTGCCAAGACCTCGCTCGCCTATTCCGCGCTGAAGTCCCAATTCAAGGAGCGAACCGTTGACAAGGAGTATCACGCGCTCGTTCACGGGCTCCTTGATCCACTCGAGGGGACTATCGATGCCCCCATCGACCGGCATCCCTCAAAGGACTACAAGTGGGCGGTCGTGGCTGGTGGGCGGGCGAGCATCACCCACTACCGGACACTGGAGGCCTGGCCACGAGCCTCGTTGGTAGAGGTCCATCTCGAGACGGGGCGCACCCACCAGATTCGGGTGCACATGGCAGCCATGCGGCACCCCTGCGTAGGCGACACGACGTACGGAGCGGACCCAACGCTGGCCGCGAAGCTGGGTCTGACGAGGCAGTGGTTGCACGCGAGACAGTTGGGGTTCGACCATCCCCGGACAGGGGAGCGGATCATCGTCGAGAGTGACTACCCCGAGGACTTGCAATCGGCCCTGGACCGGCTCCACCACGGCCTGCCTTCCTGAGGACATGAGCTGAACTGGCCTAGGGTTAAGCGGTGCGTTCGCGAAACTCGGGCTCTTGCTTCTTCGGTCGGCGGGAAAGCCGCAGCCGACGGGTGCGCCCATGAGTGAGTCGCGCGGAGATTTCGTTCACCTTCACGTCCATACCGAGTATTCGATGCTTGATGGCGCTGCCAGATTGCCGGACTTGATGGCCGAAGCCCGACGCTTAAATATGCCGGCGATCGCCATGACCGACCACGGCAACTTGTTCGGGGCCTATGACTTCTTCAAAGCAGCACGGGCCGCTGAGATCAAGCCGATCATCGGGCTCGAGGGTTATTTCGCCCCGCAAGGGCGTGCGGAACGACGTCCCTTTGATTTCGGCGGTGGATTTGACGAAGGAACACCTGAGGATCCAGCGGCAGGAAGGGGCAAGCACAACTACACCCACATGACCTTGTGGGCTGAGAACACTCAGGGGATGCACAACCTGTTCCGCCTGTCATCGCTTGCCAGTCTCGAGGGTCAGTACCACAAGCCCCGCTTCGATCGTGAGTTACTCGACCGATACGGAACCGGGCTCATCGGCACCACCGGGTGCCCAAGTGGAGAGGTGAATCGATGGCTGCAAGCCGGGGAATTTGAGAAGGCAAGGAACGCGGCCGCAGATTTCCGCGACATCTTGGGAGCGGGTAACTATTTCTGTGAAGTGATGGATCACGGGCTCGGAATTGAGCGTCGATTCCGAGAAGACCTACTGCGCATAGCCCGTGATCTCGATCTTCCCTTAGTCGCCACCAACGATCTGCACTACGTGCACGCCGACGACGCCGACACCCACGAAGTTCTGTTATGCGTGGGCACTCGAACCACGATGGATGACCCCAAGCGCTTCCGATTCGATGCACGGGACTTCTACGTGAAATCTGCTGAAGAAATGCGCAAAGTCTGGAGCGAATTACCGGAGGCCTGCGACAACACGTTGCTCATCGCGCAACGGTGTGATGTGCACTTTGACGAGGGCGCCAATTTGATGCCGCAATTCTCGGTGCCGGAGGGACACACAGAGGAATCATGGTTGATTGCCGAAGTGGAGCGGGGTCTTCACGACCGCTACCGAGGAGCGATTCCCGACGATGTCCGAGCGCAAGCAGAGTATGAACTTCAGGTCGTCTCGCAAATGGGTTACCCGGGGTATTTCCTCGTGGTGGCAGATCTGGTGCGGTATGCGAAAGAGAACGGAATTCGCGTCGGTCCAGGGCGTGGGTCTGCTGCCGGAGCGATGATCGCTTATGCCCTAGGCATTACCGAGCTCGATCCGCTTCAACATGGGTTGCTTTTCGAACGCTTCTTGAACCCTGAACGCATCTCAATGCCCGATATCGACATCGATTTCGATGAGCGTCGACGAGCTGACATGATCCGGTACGCGACCGAGAAGTACGGTGAGGAACGCGTGGCTCAGATCGTCACCTATGGATCTATCAAGGCGAAAGCGGCCATAAAAGACAGTGCCCGGGTGCTTGGCTATCCCTACTCGCTCGGGGATCGGATCACGAAGGCGATGCCCCCCTCGGTCATGGGTAAGGACATCTCCCTTGCTGGGGTCTTCAACCCATCCGATTCCCGGTACGCGGAGGCCGGTGAGTTCCGGTCCCTGTACGAGTCTGACGAACAAGCACGGCAGGTCATCGACACCGCCAAAGGCCTCGAAGGACTCAAGCGCCAACCAGGGGTGCACGCCGCTGGTGTGATCTTGTCGCGGGAACCGTTGATGGATGTGATACCCATCTGGAGACGCGAACAAGATGGCGCGATCATCACTCAGTTCGACATGGGGGCTTGCGAGTCACTGGGTCTGTTGAAAATGGACTTCCTCGGCCTTCGTAACTTGACGGTTCTCGACGATTGCTTGGACAACATCGAGAAGAACACCGGTCAGCGGATTGTCCTGGAAGACATCAGTTTAGATGATCTAACTACATATCAATTGCTTTCCCGCGGCGACACCCTCGGCGTCTTCCAACTCGATGGTGGGCCGATGCGTTCGCTGCTGCGCTCGATGCAGCCGGATAACTTCGAGGACATCTCCGCAGTTCTGGCTCTCTACCGGCCTGGCCCCATGGGAGCTAACGCGCATAACGACTACGCCGATCGTAAAAATGGCCGTAAACCCGTTGTGCCCATTCATCCCGAACTAGCCGAACCGTTGGGCGACATTCTGGGCGATACCTATGGCCTGATCGTGTACCAAGAACAGGTCATGGCCATCGCGCAAGAACTCGCGGGCTACTCGCTTGGCAAAGCGGATCTGTTGCGCCGGGCGATGGGAAAGAAGAAGAAGGAAATTCTCGAGCAAGAGTTCGTGCCGTTCCGTGACGGCATGCGCGAGCGCGGCTACAGCGATGCTGCGATCGATACCCTGTGGGAGATCCTGGTCCCGTTTTCCGACTACGCATTCAACAAGGCACATACCGCCGGCTACGGATTGGTTTCGTACTGGACTGCGTATCTAAAAGCCAATTTCCCGGCCGAGTACATGGCGGCGCTGCTGACCAGTGTGCAAGATGACAAAGACAAGAGCGCGATTTATCTCGGCGAGTGCCGACGTATGGGTATCAAGGTTCTGCCACCGGATGTGAACGAATCAGACGGGGCTTACACCGCGCGTGGTAGCGACATCCGTTTCGGCCTATCGGCGATTCGTAACGTCGGAGATGGCGTCGTCGATTCGATTATCGCTACCCGTCGCAGTAAAGGGCGCTACACCGACTTTCATGACTTCATCGCCAAGTCCGACATTGCCGTGTGTAACCGGCGCGTGGTGGAGTCCTTGGTCAAAGCAGGCGCCTTCGACTCTCACGGACACACCCGCAAGGGGCTGGTTACGGTGCACGAGTTGGTCATCGATTCAGCGGTTGAGATTAAACGCGCTGAGGCCGCAGGCCAGTTTGATCTTTTCGGGGGGCTCGGCGGAGCCGATGGCTTGGCATCTGACGACGATTCCGCCGGTTTGGCTGAGCGGACTCCGGTGCCGGTGGGGGAATGGGACAAGTCGGTGCTGTTGGCCCATGAGCGTGACATGTTGGGTCTGTATGTGTCCGATCACCCACTGAGCGGTCTAGAACATGCCCTTGCCACGATGGCTGACCGCTCGTTGGCATCGTTACTCACGGATGAGACCTTGGAGTCGGCTGTTCTTACCGTTGCGGGATTGATTACGGCGGTGCAGCGCAAGACCACTAAGAAGGGCTCGGCTTGGGCGATCGCCGCACTCGAGGATCTTGATGGGGTCGCAGAAGTAATGGTCTTCCCGCAGACGTACACCTCAGTCGCCACGCAACTGGTGGAGGACTCCATCGTGACGATGCGTGTTCGTGCTGAACGTAGCGACGAAGATGGATTGCGATTGATCGCGATGGACGTCGATACGCCGGATCTTTCGCAGGCAGGCACCGGCCCGGTGCGGTTGTCCCTGGCAGCTTCTCGATGCGTCCCGCCGTTAGTTGAGCGTTTGAAGGAGGTGCTGCGCCAATATCCGGGGACCACCGAAGTCCACTTGCATTTGACAGGGGGTACGAGTACCACAGTTGTCCGCCTTGACGACGCTATGCGCGTAAGTCCTTCGGCATCCTTGTATGGCGATCTCAAGGCGCTGCTGGGAGCCAACTGCCTTCACTAGAGATTCCGGCCCGAAGTGCGCTGATCAAGGACTGGCGTGTCGTACCGTTCCGGCGTGACATCTCCACAGGTTGAGCGATCTGAGCGACCCGAGCGACCCGAGCGACCCGAACTCAGCGTTGTTATCGCCGGCGTCGTGGTCGGATTGCTCAGTGGCGCGGCGCTCGGGGTTTTGTGGTGGCGGCTAGCCCCGCGCGTTCCGGTCGTTATCCAACCCGATGGTTCCCGGCCAGAAGGTTTCCAGCCAGAGGAGTATTTGGCTGCTGATATCGCTTTTGCTGCACTGGCGCTGGTAGCGGGGCTCATCCTCACCGTTGCATTGGCGGCGATGCGCCGTCAGCATCTGCTGGGGGTACTGCTGGCCGGCTTGGTCGCTGGAACGCTGGGCACCTTCGCGATGTGGCAGGTGGGCACCCGCCTTGGGTCTGTGGATATTGAGGGACTCATCGCGACGACAGATGTCGAATTCGTCGTCGATGCCCCACTGGAAGTCACGATGCCCGGGGTCTTTTTGGTCTGGGCCATTGCGTCGGCGGTTGTTGTCGCAGTTCTCGCTCTCGCCGATTGGCTCGCTAGCTTTCGGTTGGACCGCCAGCGATCGGCGCAAGGCGAGCTCGGCTAGCGCGCACCAGGTCCGTTGGCGTCATCGATAGTTCCAGTCCCCGGCGCCCGGCACTAACAAAGACGCGCAGGTGCTCTTCTACCGATTCGTCGATCACTACCGGTACCTCGCGGCGTGGGGCAATCGGACTGATGGCGCCTAGGTGCGATCCACTGACCCGTTCGGCCAATCGCGCGTCAGCGAGTGCCGCGCGGTGGCCGCCGAGAGCTGATGCGAGCCGTTTGGGTGAGATGAGGGTGGGAACGGGTACCAGCGCCAGGCATGGCCGTTCATCGATCGTCCACACCAAGGATTTGAAGACCGACATCGGCGCACATCCCAGGGCAAGGCCTAACGCCCGCACCGCCTCATCACCGAAATCCAGGCACTGGGGATCGTGGTCGTATCGGTGAAGGTCGAAGTCGATCTTGAGTGCCTGCAATGCCGTGATGGCAGGGGAGCCGCCGGAAGGTCGAATGGATCGAGGAGTGCCCCTGGTCATCGGCCGCTTAGTTGGCCGACGGTGCGGAGTTCAGTAGATCCAAGGCGGGAACCGCCCCAAGAGTGGCGATGATGGCGCTCTCGCTATCGAGCACGCGGATGCCCTGGAACAGGCGCGTGAGTGCGTCCGGAGAAGCCAAGAGTTCGTTCCGTGTCTCGGCATCAACGATCAGTGCTGCGGTGATCAGGTAACTCAGCACTGTGGGGTCATCAGGGATCTGTTCGTCATCGGGGCGTTCTTCGTCCAAGCGCCCTCCGAGGGCCGCGCGGTACTTTTCGAAGGAGCGTTTGGCTCGCCCGACGATCCCGCGTACTCGAGCGTCGTCCGAATCGATCTCCGGTTCGTCAAGGAATTCCACCTGGGCTCGCAGCAGCGGGGCGGACCGGTCGATTTCCTCGACACAGAAACGACGTCCGCCGATCGTGACAATGTCGTAACGCCCGTCATCAAGGCGGTCGGCTTGCCGAACGACCGCGGTGACTCCGACGGGGAAGAACTCATCTGCGTGGCCGGCCTCGCTATCGGGGGAACTCAGGGCACCGATATGGCGTTCACGCACCGCCACGATTCCAAATTCCCGCTCATCCTCGGGTTTTGCCAGCAATTCCTCGATCATCAGCCGGTAGCGCGGCTCGAAAATGTGTAGCGGCAGTACCAGCCCGGGAACCAGAGCCGTCGTGAGCGGAAAGAGCGGCAACTGCGGTTCCATATGGCGAGCGTAGACTTCAACTCGTGCTTCGTCTTATCGACGTGCGGGATTCGGCCGCTGACCCCCGCACACAGGTGCCGCGGGCGGCTATGGACCTTGCCGATGCAGGCGCGGCCATCCAACCCGTTCTCGATGATGTCCGCGATCGAGGGGCGGTAGCGGTCCTCGAAGCCAGCGAGCGATTCGACGGAGTGCGTCCGAGCTCCTTGCGGGTGCCCAGTGGTGTTATCGATGAAGCCGTCCGCGGGCTCGACCCCGCCGTGCGCGCCGCTTTGGAGGTGGCTATCGAGCGGGCACGGAAGGTGCACGCCGATCAGCGGCGAGTCGACGTCATCACCGAGGTTGTCCCCGGGGGGTCGGTAACTGAACGCTGGTTACCCGTGGCACGAGTGGGGTTGTACGTCCCCGGCGGCCGTGCCGTGTACCCCAGCAGCGTCGTCATGAACGTGGTCCCCGCTCAGGAGGCAGGGGTTCCTTCGCTTGCGGTCGTGAGTCCGCCGCAGCGGGATTTCGATGGTTGGCCGCATCCCACTGTCTTGGCCGCGTGCGCATTACTGGGTGTGGAGGAGATATACGCGGTAGGTGGCGCGCAAGCTGTCGCGATGCTCGCCTACGGCGTGGAGTTGGCCGACGGCTCGCGTTGCGATCCTGTCGATCTGGTCACCGGTCCAGGAAATATTTACGTGACCGCCGCCAAGCGCGCGCTCCAGGGAATCATCGGCATCGATTCCGAGGCCGGGCCGACCGAAGTCGCAATCCTGGCAGACGACACCGCCGATCCTCGTTACGTCGCCGCGGATCTGATTAGTCAGGCCGAGCACGATGTCATCGCTGCCGCCGTTTTGGTCACGACAAGTGAGCAACTTGCGCATGCTGTCCTCGATGAAGTGCGCGTGCAGGTTGCGGGCACTAAGCACACTGAACGAATCACCGAGGCGCTCACCGGTATTCAAAGCGCCGTGATCATCGTGCGCGACATCCAGCAAGGACTCCAGGTCGTGGATGCATACGCCGCTGAGCACCTGGAGATTCACACTCGGGAGGCCCGGGATGTCGCTATGCAGGTGCGAAATGCTGGTGCCATTTTCGTGGGACCGTGGGCGCCGGTCTCACTCGGCGACTACTGCGCTGGCTCCAACCACGTGCTGCCCACGATGGGAGCAGCGCGGCACTCCTCGGGCTTGTCCGTCCAATCCTTCCTACGTGGCATTCACGTGATCGACTACGACCACACCGCGCTTGCCGACGTTGCAGAACATGTTGTTGCGCTGGCCCAGGCGGAGGACCTCCCTGGTCATGGTGACGCCATCACCGTGCGACTACGCGAGCCTGAGTAGCGGTGCCGGTCTATCGCCCGCCGGTTCGTGACGATCTGGCCGGTATCGCCCCCTACGGAGCCCCGCAGCTAGGCGTCGAGATCCGTTTGAACGTCAACGAGAATCCCTTCCCTCCTTCGGTCGAACTCGCCCGCGAAGTCGCCCGCAGTGTTGAAGAGGCCGTGCGGGAGATGAATCGCTATCCCGACCGGGACTTCCCGCTGTTGCGGGCGGATCTGGCGGACTATTTGGTACGCGAATCCGGTGTGCGGGTGACAGCGGAGGGGATCTGGGCCGCTAATGGATCCAACGAGGTCATGGCCCACGTGATGGCTGCTTTTGGTGGCCCAGGTCGCTGCGCGGTGTCCTTCCCGCCGACATATTCGATGTACCCCGAGTACGCCCGCGAATCCTTCACCGATCTCGTCGAGGTACCGCGCGCGACGAACTTCTCCGTGGACATGGACCGTGCCATCGCGACGATCGAGGCAACCAAACCGAGTCTCGTTCTCGTTGCTGCACCGAACAACCCGACCGGCACGGCGATCGCTATCGCCGATCTGGCTCGACTGGCTTTGTCGGTGCGGGCTGTCGGCGGTCTGCTCGTCGTCGATGAGGCCTACGCCGAGTTCCGGCCTGCCGATAAACCCAGCGCCCTGGAACTACTTGCTGATCATCCGAACGTGATCGTTACCCGGACGATGAGCAAGGCCTTCGCCATGGCTGGGGCGCGCCTGGGCTATGCGGCAGCGGATCCGGCAATCATCGACGCTTTGCGCATCGTCCGGCTGCCTTACCACCTGTCGGCCATTTCCCAAACGGTCGCTCGAGTCGCCCTTGCCCATGCGCAAGAACTGCAGTCAGGCCTGCAGGTCCTGCGCCGCGAAAGGGACAAACTCATCATCGAGCTTGCCGATCGTGGTCTGCAGGTGGCGCCCAGTGATGCCAACTTCTGCCTGTTCGGAGTCTTCTCGGATCGACATGAGGTGTGGCAGGAGTTGGTGGATCGGGGTGTTCTCATCCGCGAAACCGGCCCGCCGGGTTGGCTGCGGGTGTCGGTAGGCACTCCGGAGGAGAACGCTAGGTTTATGGCTGCACTCGATGAAGTGTTGGCGGATCTCGGTCAAGGAGCAGTGATGGTCAATGGGTAGGGCTGCGCGTATTGAGCGCGCCACCAAAGAAAGCGACGTCCTGGTTGAACTCGAGCTCGATGGCACGGGCGGCAGTTCCATCGAGACAGGTGTGCCGTTCTTCGATCACATGCTCGCCCAGTTGGCCAAGCACGGAGGGCTGGATCTGACCGTGCGCACCAAAGGTGACCTTGAGGTCGACGCCCACCACACGGTGGAGGACACCTCGCTAGCCCTCGGGCAGGCCCTGAACGAGGCATTGGGCGACCGCGCTGGCCTGCGCCGCTACGGCGATGCGCTCGTACCGCTCGATGAGTGCCTCGTGCAATCGGCTGTCGACCTTTCGGGTCGCCCGTATCTGGTGCACGAGGAGCCCGAACTCGTGGAGTTGATCGGCTCCTACGACACCACCTTGACCCGGCACATTTGGGAATCGCTCGTCGCCACCAGTCAGATCACACTGCATGTGCGGGTACTCAGTGGTCGCAATGCCCACCATGTGGTCGAGGCGCAATTCAAGTCGGTCGCTCGTTCGTTGCGCGATGCGGTAGCCCAAGATTCCCGGGTCGTGGGGGTGCCCTCCACCAAGGGAACCTTGACTGCCTCGTGAGATGAGTGCTCCAGGCGTCGTCGTTCTTGATTATGGAAGTGGAAACCTTCGGTCTGCCCAGCGTGCTCTCGAAAGAGTTGGTGCGCAGGTTGAGGTAACTGCCGATCGCGATCGCGCCATGGAATGCGATGGCCTTGTGGTGCCGGGTGTGGGGGCTTTTGCGGCGTGCATGCGCGGCATCGACGATGTAGGTGGGGCATCCATCATCGAACGGCGGTTAGCCGGTGGGCGAGCGGTGTTGGGTATCTGTGTTGGCATGCAGGCGCTCTTCTCCTCAGGAGTGGAGCATGGTGAGACCACGTCCGGTTTGGATCAGTGGCCCGGTGTGGTCGAGCGGTTGCACGCACCGGTTTTGCCACACATGGGATGGGACACCGTAGAGGTGGCTGACGGGTCATCGCTGTTTCGCGGAGTAGAAGGCGAACGCTTCTATTTCGTGCACTCCTACGGTGTGCTGTCGTGGGCGTGGAGTCCGCAGATCTCCAGCGTGCAGCGACCGCCGCTGGTGAGCTGGGGGGATTACGGCGGACGATTCATCGCCGCAGTCGAGAACGGCCCGCTCGTCGCTACCCAGTTCCACCCGGAGAAGTCCGGCGAAGCGGGCTCAGTACTCCTGCGCAACTGGGTACGAAGCCTCGCCTAGGCTGCCTCGCGTGAGCAAACCACAGCCCTTGGAACTGCTGCCCGCTGTCGATGTCGCAGATGGACAGGCCGTCCGTCTTGTTCAAGGCAAGGCCGGATCTGAAACCGTCTACGGCAAGCCGCTAGACGCTGCACGCTCCTGGGTCCAACAGGGTGCGACGTGGATCCACCTCGTGGATCTAGACGCGGCGTTCGGTCGCGGCAGCAACGCGCACATCATCCGCGAGGTGGTGCATTCACTTCGCGATCAGGTTCGTATTGAGCTGTCCGGAGGGATCCGCACCGACGAGACCCTCAAGGCCGCACTGGATACCGGCGCTACCCGAGTCAATCTCGGCACGGCCGCGCTGGAGGATCCTGAATGGACGGAGCGGGTCATCGGTGAGCACGGCGATCGCATCGCGGTTGGCTTGGATGTCAAGCACCACACCCTCGCCGCACGTGGGTGGACCACCGAAGGTGGCGATCTGTGGGAGACCCTCGGGCGGCTCGATGCTGCCGGCTGCGCTCGTTACGTGATAACCGATGTGCATAAGGACGGGACCATGAAGGGACCGAACTTCCACCTTCTGCACGAGGTCTGCAAGGTGACCAAGGCACCGGTCGTGGCATCCGGGGGCATTTCGCACCTAGAAGATCTGCACAAGCTCGCCGACATGACATCCGAAGGAATCGAAGGCGCCATCATCGGACGGGCTCTCTACGACGGGGCCTTCACGTTGGCCGAAGCCATCGCCGCAATCGAGGCTCGCTATGACCCGTACGAGTGGGGTCCACCGCGACCATGACTCGCTCATGACACTGGCTATCCGAGTCATCCCGTGCCTGGACGTTGATGCCGGGCGCGTGGTGAAAGGGGTCAATTTCGAGGGTCTGCGCGATGCCGGAGACCCCGTCGAGTTGGCCGCGCGATATGACTCCCAGGGCGCCGATGAACTCGTCTTCCTAGACATCACCGCTTCGTCTGGTGATCGGGAGACCACGTACGAGATCGTGCGTCGTACGGCGGAAACGGTGTTTATCCCGCTGACCGTCGGTGGGGGAGTGCGCAGCGTCGAGGACTTCGATCGGCTGCTGCGATCTGGTGCAGACAAGGTGAGTTTGAACACCGCCGCCATCGCCGATCCGCAACTGCTGACCGATGCCGGTAAGCGGTTTGGCGCACAGTGCGTAGTGCTCAGTGTCGATGCCCGCCGCTGCCAGGAGGGCACCTCGACGGTAAGCGGATTCGAAGTCACGACCCACGGCGGTAGGCGCGGGACAGGAATCGATGCCATCACGTGGGCGCTCGAGGGAGTTAACAGGGGTGCAGGAGAGATCCTGCTCAATTCCATGGACGCCGACGGCACGACCTCTGGGTTCGACACCGAGTTAATCGAACGAGTGCGAGCGGCGGTCGATGTACCGGTGATCGCCAGCGGTGGTGCCGGACGGGCCGAGGACTTCCCCCGTGCAGTGCAGGCCGGAGCCGACGCGGTTCTCGCCGCTAGCGTTTTCCACTTCGGTGAGCTCACGATCGATGAGGCAAAGCAAGCCCTGTTGAGGTCGGGTTACCCGGTTCGCAATTCGGAGGTGATGTCCGGTGGCTAGCGGGTTGCTGAATGAACCGCTTGATTCGGTCATCTCCCGGATTAGTTTCAACGACGCCGGCCTCGTTCCAGCGATTGTCCAGCAGTGGGATACCGGTCGAGTTTTGATGATGGCGTGGATGGATGAGAACGCCTTTCGGCAGACCTTCCAAACGCGCCGAGGCACCTATTTCTCACGCAGTCGTGGTCGTCAGTGGGTCAAGGGTGAGACATCGGGGAACACCCAGGAGGTACGCGAGCTACACCTCGATTGCGATGGGGACACCGTGCTTGTGATCGTCGATCAGGACGGAGTCGCGTGCCATACGGGTGCCTTCAGTTGCTTCGAGGTCGAAGGAGAAACTGGTGGACGGTGAGACCAGCCCCGATCTAGCAAGTTTTCGAGGTCTGGCAAAGCGAGACCGCGTGATACCGGTGTCGAGGACTTTGCTCGCCGATGGCGTGACTCCCGTTGGGTTGTTCGAGGCACTGTGTGGAAAACGTGCTGGGACCTTCCTGCTGGAATCGGCCGAGGCCGGCCGATCCTGGTCTCGATATTCCTTCGTCGGTGTTCGCTCGGCAGCCATGCTCACCGAGGTGGACGGACACGCACACTGGGAGGGTCGGGTCCCTGCGGGTCTGCCGAACGAGGGATCGGCGTGGGACGTGCTTGGCGAATCAGCACGAATGCTTCATACGCCGCACGCGGCGACGAGTGTTGGTCCTCGCTTGACAAGTGGATTCATCGGGTACTTGTCCTATGACTGCGTCCGGCACTTCGAGCGGTTGCCGGATGCAAACCCACCGGTCGTCGACATTCCGGAGATGGCCTTCTTGCTGGCAACCGACATCGCGGTCCTGGATCACTTTCGTGGCACGGTCACCCTGATCGCCAACGCCATCAATTACGACGCCAGTGACGAGCGCATTGACGAAGCGTGGCGCGAGGCTTGTTCCCGGTTGGATCGGATGGAGTCGGAACTAGCGTTGGCACCTTCGTCTTCAGTTGTGCGGGTCCCAACTGCCGGTGATCTGGAGTTCGAGTCCCATACCCGAGAAGACGATTACCTGCGTGGCGTCGAGATCGCGAAGGACTACATCACCGCAGGTGATGCTTTCCAGATCGTGCTGTCGCAGCGCTATTCGATGCCGGTCAAGGCCGAAGGCTTGGACGTCTATCGGGTCTTGCGCTCTTCTAATCCCAGCCCGTACATGTACCTGATTCGGATCCCTATCAACACCGGGCAGACAAGCGAGGTTCTCTCGGAGGAAGCCGCGTTCGAAATCGTGGGGTCATCTCCCGAAGCATTGGTCACCGTTCAGGACCGAAAGTGCACGGTGCATCCGATTGCAGGCACGCGGCCGCGTGGCGACGACCCGCTTTCCGACCAGGCACTTGCCACAGAGTTATTGGCAGATGAGAAGGAGCGCTCCGAGCACGTGATGCTCGTGGACTTGGCACGCAACGATCTTGGCCGGGTATGTGAACCCGGGACAGTCGGTGTCACCGAGTTCATGGAAATTGAAAAGTATTCGCATGTCATGCATATCGTCTCGACGGTCGTGGGTGACTTGCGTGACGGCGCGTCTGCACTGGATGCGCTACGTGCCACATTTCCCGCTGGGACTCTCAGTGGTGCACCAAAAGTGCGCGCGATGGAGATCATCGATGAGCTTGAACCCACACGTCGAGGGTTATACGGGGGAGTCGTCGGCTATGTCGACTTCTCGGGAAATGTGGATGTCGCGATCGCAATCCGAACGGCCGTACTTCAGGCCGGTACAGCGCATGTTCAAGCAGGTGCGGGCATCGTGGCCGATTCCGACCCGGATGCTGAGGCCGCGGAGTGTGCCAACAAGGCCGGTGCGCTGCTGCGGGCCGTTGCCATGGCGAATGGGATCGTCGAGTCGGACGCAGAACCGGTTGGAGAGCGGGATACGTGAGTTCCGATGGTCGGGAGCGGCGTGAGTACCTGCTTGCCACCGTTTTGCTGGCGTTTGCGGCGCTCGCATCGTGGTGGGCGTTGTCTCGGCCGTGGTTGACAGTTACCGAATCGCTCCTGGGAGTCGGTGAGGAATCCGACCCGGCCTTTGCGGCGGCGCAGAACGTGGTGTCGACCAGTGGATCGAGTCTCGTGCCGGTTACGGCGGCTCTGCCGGTCTTGATGCTTGCCGGGATAGCTGCCGTCGTCGGATCGCGAGGCTGGGGTCGTCGGATCGCCGGTGCCTTCATCGCCTGCGTTGCAGCTCTTGAGCTGTTCGCCATCTTCTCGGCGTTCGTTCTCGACGGCATTGCGTCCTTCGCGCCGGCCAACGCTCGCGAGGTCACTACGGACGTCCTGGGCCCGATCGCGGCGCTCGTGGCGGCCGGTGTGGGAATCGCAGCTGGGATATTGGTCCTCGTCCGCGGGCCGCGGTGGCCTGCCCTGGGACGGTCCTACGAGCGGCGTACCCGTCAGCCCCGCGATGCTTGGGAAGCCCTCGATGAGGGCTTGGACCCCACGGTCGAACCCGATGAATCCTCCGGCAGTTCCCAGCCTGGCGATGGGCCTAGCCTCAGGTGAAAGTGATTGGATAGGGGAATGTCTACTGAGACTTCTGAACACGACGACCACGGCTCGACCCCCGCGGCCTGGGCTGCCGTCGTCATCGTCACGATTGCCTTTGCCGTGGGCACGCTGGCCGTGGTGTTGGGGAACTGGCCGATGTTTTGGGTGGGCGTGGGTCTCGTGGTCGTCGGCGGTGTTGTCGGCAAGGTCATGCAGGCAATGGGCTTAGGTCAAAAAGCCCCAGTTCCTCCCTCGGACACACTGAATCGGTGACCGAACGCGGGCTGGTCCTGATCGTCGAGGACGAGAAACCTATTTCGGACCTCCTGCGTTTGTACCTGCAACGCGAAGGCTTCGGCGTTCATGCCGAGTTCGATGGCCCCTCGGGGCTGAGCGCCGCACGCACCAAGCACCCTTCGGCGGTCGTGCTCGATGTCGGACTTCCAGGCATGGATGGCACTGAGGTCTGTCGGCAACTTCGTGAGGAAGGCAATTGGGTACCGATCGTCTTTTGTACCGCGCGCGATGACGAAGTGGACCGAATTTTGGGTTTGGAGATGGGGGCGGATGATTACGTCACCAAACCTTTTAGTCCCCGTGAGGTGGTTGCCCGCGTCAAATCGCTCGTCCGTCGCGCCGGGCTAACGCGATCAGACGGTGAACCGCTTGTCAGTGGGCGAGTGCGCTTGGACACAATTCAACGACGCGCCTTCGTGTCCGATGCGGAAGTCACACTGACAGCGACCGAATTCGATTTGTTGTCTCGTTTAATGAGCGAACCCGGTCATGTACTGAGCCGCGACCAGTTGCTGGCGGAGGTCTGGGGCTACGCCTCGGCAGTAGGCACCCGGACAGTAGACGTGCACGTTGCGCAGTTGCGAGCAAAGCTTGGCGACGACAGCCCTATTCGCACGGTGCGTGGGGTCGGCTACGCGGCCCGCACGGAGAGCAAATGAGCGGCCATCGGATAGGAACGCATCGCAAGCGCGGATTCCAAAGCGGCATCGTCACGCAGACGGTGCTCCTAGCGTCGGCGATCGCGGCTATCGCCGTGTTGGTTGCCGGTGCGGCCGCGGCCCCTTTCGTTCGCGCCGCAGCCGAGACCGAAGCTCGCGGCTCACTAGCCACGTTGGCCGATCTAACAGCTACCTACGTCGAACGCGGTGAACTTCGAGGATCCGGGGGGACGTTGCCGCGCCCGCTTCGAGAGGTCTTACGGCGCGAACAGGTCACGGGGTACTTCGTCTCTGCTGATCTCGCACTGCCACCGGAGATCAGTGAACAAGATCTTGACAGTTTGGCGGCCGGGGACCTCTTATCCACCACAGGAGAAGGCGAAGCCGGCGAAGCAGTTTTGATCGAAGGACGCCCAATCAGCGGTAACAAGGGCGTCGTGTTGGTGCAACCCTTGACCGTTGCGGGGGAAGCCACGGGCGTGTTCTTGATCCGGATCATCTCGGCATTGGCGCTCGGCCTGCTCATCGCGGTCGTCATCGCGTACTTCGCGGCTCGTCGATTGTCGCGACCATTGCGTGCAGCCCGTGAGGTGGCACATGAGATGGCCGAAGGCCATCGAGATCGAACCTTGGAACCGAGAGGTCCTGCGGAAGTGGCCGACATCGCCGAGGCGCTTAATGCCCTGGGCGCCGCGCTCGTGGTTTCCGAGGGGCGGCAGCGGGACTTCTTGCTGTCCGTTTCCCACGAGCTACGCACGCCACTTACGGCGGTGAAGGGGTATGGCGAGGCACTTTCCGAGGAGATGGTGCCCGCGCAGGAGATCCCCGCCGTTGGGTCGATTGTGGCGAGCGAGGCGCAACGACTCGACCGCCTGGTGCATGACCTTCTCGACCTTGCTCGGTTGGGAGCGGTGGATTTTCATTTCGATCTGGCGAATGTCGATGCCCGCGATGTCATGACCGAAGCGGCCCTCGTGTGGCAAGACCGTTGCGCCCGCGAGCAGGTGAGGTTCGAGATCGAGCTGCCTGAGGAGCCGGTGATGGTGCGCGGCGACGCTTGGCGCCTGCGCCAGATCATCGACAACCTGGCGGAGAACGCGTTGCGGGTGTCGCCGGAGGGATCGCAGATTTCTTTCGTCTTGCATCAGGATCCAACTATCACTGACGGTCCGTATGCGGTGATCGAAGTCCGCGACTCGGGGCCAGGGCTTCGCACCGATGATCTAGCTGTCGCCTTTGAACCAGGGGTTCTCCACGAGCGCTACCGCGGGGTGCGCCCGGTCGGGACCGGGTTGGGCCTGGCTTTGGTTGCCCGACTCGCTTCTGGCATGGGCGGATCGGCCACCGTTACCAGTGGGCCGGGACCGGGAACCAGCTTTTGGGTTCGAGTTCCGCAGGTGCCGGAGAGTCTTAGGTGAGTGACCCCGGTGGGCCGTACAGTGGATTGGTGTCGGATGTGAAGTCACCGAAGTACGAGATCGTCGGCGAGGAGATTGTGGACCGGCGTAGCCGGCGTCGGCGGATGCTTCCCGTCGTAGCCACTGCGGTAGGTGCTCTTATCGGTGCTGGGTATCTGCGGGCGGTAGATCCAAACGTTCCCGGCCACTATCCCGGGTGTCCGAGTCAAACACTCCTGGGGATCGATTGCCCGGGTTGCGGAGGCATGCGCGGTACCTACGACCTTCTGCACGGCGACCTTGGCGGCATGCTCGACGACAACCTCTTGCTGCTCGTCGCCTTGCCGGCCGCGGTTGTGGCCTTCTTCGTGTGGGCTTACCGAGCATGGACCGGCCGACGCCCACGCCTGACACCGACGCAACAAGCCCAGCGCAGTAGGTGGATGGTGACAGCCCTGCTTGTGGTCATCGCCTTCGGTGTTGTTCGCAATCTGGTGCCCTACTTGTCCTCCGGAACGGGATAGCCCCGGTGGCATCGCGACCAAGCGGGCGTACTGTGGGCTCGTGAGCGTCCTGGAAGACATCATCGCTGGCGTCCGCAAAGACGTCGCGCGGCGGATGGATGAGGTCCCGCTCGAACAGTTAAAGGAACGTGCGGCGCATGTTCAGCCGGCTAGGAACGCCCGCTGTTTCCTTGCCAGTGATCAAGTGTGTGTCATTGCGGAAGTCAAGCGGCATAGTCCGAGCCGTGGTCCGCTTGCTGACATCAATGACCCAGCGAAACTGGCTATCGAATACGAAGCCGGTGGCGCGCACTGCATCAGCGTGCTGACCGAGGAGCGCCGGTTCGGTGGCAGCTTGAGTGACCTCGAGCAAGTGCGTGCGGCAGTTGACATTCCCGTCTTGCGCAAGGACTTCATAGTCGGCAGTTACCAACTGTGGGAAGCCAAGGTCTACGGAGCCGATCTCGTCTTGTTGATTGTCGCCGCCCTCCAGCAAGATGCCCTCGTTTCGCTTGTCGAACGCAGCCGAAGCCTCGGCCTCACGCCGCTGGTGGAAGTGCACGATGAAGATGAGATCGCCCGTGCACTTGACGCGGGCGCCGATGTCATCGGGGTCAACGCCCGCGACCTGAAGACCTTGGAGATCGATCGAAACGTTTTTGCCCGGGTCGCTCATCTGATCCCTGATGATTGCGTGAAAATCGCTGAGTCAGGTATCCGTGAGCCACACGATCTGATTGCTTATGCCGAAGCCGGAGCTGACGCCGTTCTCGTCGGCGAAGCCTTGGTCACCGGCAAGGATCCGCGGGCGGCTGTGCACGATCTCGTGACCGCGGGTGCTCATCCAGCCCTTCGACACGGACGCCGGAGTGCGATGTGACAACCACCCACGAAACTTCTTCGCAAACCGCGCTGCCACAACAAGCGGCGGACAAAGCCTCCGACGCTGGGCATTACGGGCCCTATGGCGGACGGTTCGTCCCGGAAGCGCTGATGGCTGCGCTCGATGAACTCCAAGCCGCTTTCGAGACGGCTGTTGTCGATCCTGGATTCGCCACCGAGTTATCAGCATTAGAGCGTGATTACACCGGTCGTCCGTCGCTTTTGACGCGTGCGCATCGGTTCGGGGATGAATGTGGGGGAGCGCGCATCTATCTCAAGCGCGAAGACTTGAACCACACCGGGTCCCATAAAATTAACAACGTCCTTGGCCAGGCGCTCCTGACCACCCGGATGGGCAAGAAGAGGATCATCGCCGAGACAGGAGCGGGTCAGCACGGCGTGGCCTCTGCTACTGCGGCGGCGTTGATGGGACTCGAATGCGTCGTCTACATGGGCGTCGAGGACACCAGGCGCCAAGCCTTGAATGTCGCTCGGATGGAATTGCTGGGAGCCACGGTCGTTCCTGTGGAGACGGGTACCCAAACTCTCAAGGACGCGATCAACGAGGCGATGCGTGATTGGGTCACGAACGTCGATGACACGCATTACTTATTGGGTACCGTGACAGGACCAGCACCCTTCCCACGTATCGTGCGCCACTTCCATTCGGTCATCGGTCACGAATCCCGCGAGCAGATCCTTGCCATCGAAGGGCGCCTGCCCGATGCTGCGATTGCCTGCGTGGGGGGTGGCTCCAACGCTATGGGTTTGTTCGCTGGTTTTATCGACGACCCTGAGGTTCAGTTGGTTGGTTACGAGGCTGGCGGGGAAGGTGTCGATTCTGGACGGCATGCCGCACGGTTCGCGATGGGTGCGCCGGGAGTTTTGCATGGTGCGCGGACCTATGTCATGCAGGATGAATGGGGACAAACCGTTCCCTCTCATTCGATCAGCGCGGGATTGGACTACCCCGGCGTCGGTCCAGAACACGCATGGCTGCATGACACCGGCCGAGCTCGTTACGAGGCCATCACCGATGCTGAGGCCATGGAGGCATTCGCTCTACTCTCGCGTACAGAAGGCATCATTCCCGCAATCGAGACTGCACACGCGCTCGCCGGGGCGATTCGGCTCGGACGCGAATTAGGGCCGGACTCGGTGATCGTCATTAATCTTTCGGGTCGAGGTGACAAGGACGTCGAGACCGCCGCCCGCTGGTTCGGGATGCAGGTCGAGCAGTGAATTCGCGCACCGAGGCGGTGTTCGCAGCCGCCCGGGCCGATTCGCGGGCGGCGCTCATCGGCTATCTTCCCGCTGGTTTCCCGACTGTCGAGGCGAGCATTGCCCTGATTGACGAGATGCTCGCTGGTGGAGTCGACCTCGTGGAAGTGGGTCTGCCGTACTCCGATCCGCTCATGGACGGTGCTGCGATTCAAGAAGCTGTGGAGATCGCCTTGTCCGAAGGGACCACCACAGACGATGTGTTGTCCGTCGTCGAGCGCATCGCATTGGGAGACCGCCAGGCGGCGGTCGTCATGAGCTACTGGAATCCCATTGAACGGTTTGGCTTGCAGCGCTTTGTCGACCGCATGCAAGCAGTCGGGGGGTCTGGAGTGATCACTCCGGACCTCACCCCTGAGGAAGCGGGGCCTTGGACAACGGCTACTGATTCCGCCGGTATCGACCGCACGTTCTTGGTGGCGCCCTCCTCCACCGATACCCGCATCGAGACTGTCGCGCGGGCGTGCACCGGTTTCGTTTACGCGGCATCAACCATGGGGGTGACCGGGGCGCGTGATCAGGTCAGTTCGGCCGCACCCACGCTCGTGGCGCGCGTCCGCGGGCGCACTCAGGCACCTATCGGGGTCGGTCTCGGGGTCTCCAGTGGCGATCAGGCCGCGGGCATCGCCGGGTACGCCGACGGCGTGATCGTCGGGTCGGCCTTCGTGCGGCGCATTCTCGACGCGCAGGACGTAAGCCAGGCTCGCGCTTCGGTGCGAGGCTTCGCAGAGGAACTGGCCGAGGGCGTGCGTCGCCCCGTGGGCGACCAGTGGGTCGGGGCGAATTAGTCTGATCCTTCGGCCGAGAGATTGGGAACGGAGAATTCATGGCAGCGGGGAGCAAGGACCGGCGCGAACGAGCCGCCGCCGCGCGTGAAGCCGCGCAGGCAGGGGAGAAGCGCCGCGAGCGCACCGTACGGATTATTGGCGCAGCTGCCGTGGTCGTCGTGGTGGCTGGCATCATCGGCGCAGCCGTGATCGCACGCAATAGTGAAGGTAGCGCTACCGGTGTTGAAGTCGTTGAGCCTGACCCTAGTGCCCCCGTGCCCGATGGCGTGCTCGGCGCTGACAGCGAGTGGGCCTTCGGGGTTCCCTACGGCAGTGGCGGGGACGACGTTCCTGTGCTCGAAGTGTGGGAAGACTTCCAGTGCCCGGCGTGCGCCTCTTTGGAGGAGGCGAACGGCGACGGCATAGCCGAACTCGCAGAGGACGGGCTCGTGCAGTTGGTCTGGCGCCCGACTGGCTTCTTGGACCGGAACCTGGGCAACGATGCGTCCAACCGCGCGATAGGTGCATGGGGCTGCGCTATCGATGCTGGCTACACGCGCGAATTTCACGATTCGCTGTACGCGAATCTGCCGCAGGTTGAAGGCGATGGATGGCCTGATGAGGACTTCATCGCGATTGCCGAGGAGATCGGTATGGCCGAACCGGAACTAGATGCCTTCACACAGTGCGTCGATGAAGGCACCTACCGGCCTTGGGCAGCCAACTCCACTCAGGAGTTCTACGACGGAGGCGTCGGGGGCACTCCGCTCGGCAAGATTGACGGCGTGGAAGTCCCGAACACGACACTGGCCGATCAGGCTGCGCTGCTGGCAGCGGTCACTGAAGCCGCCGGTCGTTGATTCATGTCAATGTCAGCGGTTTCGGCGTTGCTGCCCAGCAGTATCCCCAGCCCGGAGCAAGGAACGTGGAACCTGGGACCAGTGCCACTGCGTGCCTATGCCTTGGCGATTATCGCTGGCATCGTCATCGCGATCTGGCTAGGAAACAAGCGGTACGTTGCACGCGGCGGACAGCCAGGCCTGATAACCGACATAGCCCTGTGGGCCGTGCCCTTTGGCATCATCGGTGGTCGCCTCTATCACGTACTCAGTGACTGGCAGATTTATTTCGGCCCTGACGGCCGCGGTTTTGTAGCGGCGTTGCGCGTCTGGGATGGTGGTTTAGGGATTTGGGGAGCGGTGGCTCTCGGTGGACTAGGCGCATGGATCGCTGCTCGGCGTCACCATGTAGCGCTACCTCCGATAGCCGATGCGATCGCCCCGGGCATCGCCCTTGCGCAGGCAGTGGGCCGATGGGGCAACTGGTTTAACCAGGAGTTGTTCGGCCGGCCGACGGACCTTCCCTGGGCATTGGAGATCGACCCCGCAAAAAGGCCCACCGGATACGAGGAGTTCGCCACGTTCCACCCCACCTTCTTGTACGAGTCCCTGTGGCTGGTGGGGGTGGCTGTCGTGGTGATCTGGGCCGATCGGCGCTTTCAGATGGGTCATGGCCGGGTATTTGCACTTTATGTGCTGCTCTACGTGATCGGCCGCGGGTGGATCGAAGCGATGCGCATCGATCCGGTCAATACCGTCGGTGGACTCAGGCTCAATGTGTGGACCTCGATCATCGTCGGCATTGGAGCCTTGGCGTACCTCGTGTGGTCGGCACGCACGAAGCCTGGACGCGAGACGATCGAGCAGGCGCCTGTGGAGGATTCGACGGCGGAGGGGTCGCAGGAGGACGACGACCAGGTTCGTCGCTAGACTCGACGTCGAACGGGCCAACGTCGTCCCGTAGGCCGGTCCCTTCCCTTGGGTGGGATCCGGTCTCCTGTCACCAACGGACGACGAAAGGCCCATCGTGCTGGATCGCTACTCCACCGCACCTGCCCCCCAGGGCTTGTATGACCCGCGTGCCGAAAAGGATGCGTGTGGCGTCGCTTTCGTCGCGACTCTTACCGGTGAGCCCACGGCGCAGGTCGTGCAACAGGCACTGACCGCGCTGGTCAATCTCGAACACCGGGGAGCATCCGGTAGCGAGCCCGACAGCGGCGACGGTGCAGGAATTTTGCTGCAAGTACCCGATGCGCTCTTGCGTCGCGTTGGTGGCATTGAGTTACCGGCGGCCGAAAGCTACGCCACTGGTATTGGTTTCCTCCCCACCGACTTGACCGAACGCGCCGAAGCTATGCGCGCTATCAGTCATATTGCAGACGACGAGGGCGTCGTGGTCCTCGGATGGCGAGAAGTACCCACGGATCCTTCCCTGGTTGGCGCCACGGCGCGTGCGTGCATGCCCGCCTTCTGGCAGATCTTCCTCGCCGATGCACAGGGCCAGGCCACAGGAGTCGATCTCGATCGCCTCATTTTCGGGATGCGCAAACGTATTGAGCACGAAATAGGTGTCTACTTCGCTTCGCTTTCTGCCCGGACCATTGTGTACAAGGGGATGTTGACCACCGGTCAACTCACACCCTTCTATCCGGATCTAAGCGAGCCGGATATCGCTTCGACTCTAGCCATGGTCCACTCACGATTTTCGACTAACACGTTCCCGTCGTGGCCACTGGCACACCCGTATCGGTTGATAGCACACAACGGGGAAATCAATACGGTGCAAGGCAATCGCAATTGGATGACGACTCGTGAGGCGATGCTGACGAGTGACGTCATTCCCGGAGACATGACGAGGCTCTTTCCAATTTGCACACCCGATGCAAGTGATTCGGCGAGTTTCGATGAAGTCCTCGAGTTGTTGCATCTCGGTGGACGTTCGCTGCCTCAAGCGGTACTCATGATGATTCCGGAGGCTTGGGAGAACAACCCGGAAATGGATCCGGCTCGGAGGGCGTTCTATGAGTTCTACGCCACTTTGATGGAGCCATGGGACGGTCCGGCGAACGTCTGCTTCACCGACGGCACACAAATTGGGGCTGTCCTTGACCGCAATGGCTTGCGCCCTGGGCGCTTTTGGGTGACCGATGACGGCTTGGTGGTGCTTGCTTCGGAAGCCGGCGTGCTCGACATTGATCCTGCCAAGGTGGTGCGCAAGGGGCGTTTGCAGCCGGGTCGGATGTTCCTTGTGGATACAGCTGTCGGACGAATCATCGAAGATGATGAGATCAAAGCCGAACTAGCCAGCGAGTTTCCCTATTCCGAATGGCTGGACAGCGGACTCATCCACCTTGAGGAGCTTCCCGAGCGTGAGCATGTTGTGCACACCCACGAGTCAGTTGCTCGTCGCCAACAGACGTTCGGCTACACGCAGGAAGAACTGCGAATCATCGTGGAGCCAATGTCGCGGGCGGGTGCGGAGCCGATTGGTTCGATGGGCACCGACACGCCGATAGCTGTGCTGTCCAGTAGGCCACGCTTGATCTTCGACTACTTCAGCCAACTCTTCGCGCAGGTCACTAATCCACCGCTCGATGCCATTCGGGAGGAGATCGTCACGAGTTTGGCAAGTTTGATCGGGCCGGAGGGCAACTTGCTTGACTCTCAGCCAGGTCACTGCCGACAGGTTGTCTTGCCGTTCCCAGTGATCGACAACGACGAACTAGCGAAAATTTTGCACATCAACGCTGATGGCACCCTGCCGGAGTTTGCGGCCACGCGCATTAAGGGGTTGTATCCAGTGGCCGGAGGTGGGTCTGCGCTGGAGAAGCGCCTTGGTGAGATCTTCAACGAAGTTGATGCAGTAATACGGCAAGGCAAGCGGTTCATCGTGTTGTCTGACCGGGACAGTAATGCTCAACTCGCGCCTATTCCCTCGCTGCTCTTGTGCGCGGCTGTCCATCACCACCTCGTGCGAACAAAGACGCGTAGCCAGATCAGCCTGCTTGTTGAGGCTGGCGATGTACGTGAGGTGCACCATGTTGCGTTGCTCGTCGGCTACGGAGCAGCGGCGATCAACCCGTATTTGGCCCTGGAGACAGTTGAGGACTTGGTTAATCGTCACGTAATTGATGGGGTGTCGGTCGAGAAGGCTGTGCGGAACTACATCAAGGCGCTCGGCAAGGGACTGCTCAAGGTGATGTCCAAAATGGGAGTGTCCACGGTGGCGTCCTATCGAGGAGCGCAAATCTTTGAGTCCATCGGGTTGTCCCAAGAGTTGGTGGATGCCTACTTCACCGGAACCACCACGAAACTTGGCGGCGTCGGACTCGATGTGCTTGCCGAGGAAGTGGCCAAACGACACGCCATGGCCTACCCGCCGTCGGGAATCTCGCCTGCCCATCGGATCCTGGCCGACGGTGGGGAGTACCAATGGCGTCGAGACGGTGAACCGCATCTCTTTGATCCGGAAACCGTCTTCCGGTTGCAACACGCCACACGCACCAAGCGATACGACATTTTCCGCGAATACACCAACGGTGTTAACGAGCAAGCCGAGCGCTTGATGACCCTGCGTGGACTCTTCACGTTGAAAGAAGATGAACGTGCACCGGTGCCAATCGAAGAAGTAGAGTCCGTCGAGTCGATCGTGGCCCGATTCTCCACCGGTGCGATGTCCTACGGATCGATTTCGGCAGAGGCCCACGAGACCTTGGCAGTGGCCATGAATCGACTGGGTGGTAAGTCGAATACGGGGGAGGGCGGCGAGGATCCCGAGCGCTATGTTGCGCTGGAGAACGGTGATTCCAAGCGTTCAGCCATCAAGCAGGTGGCATCGGGTCGATTCGGTGTTACCAGTGAATACCTCGTCAACAGCGACGATATCCAGATCAAGATGGCCCAAGGTGCCAAGCCTGGCGAGGGTGGTCAACTGCCCGGGCACAAGGTCTACCCGTGGATTGCCAAGACTCGACACTCAACGCCGGGCGTGGGGCTGATTTCCCCGCCGCCGCACCACGACATTTATTCCATCGAAGATCTAGCGCAGCTCATCCACGACCTCAAAAACGCTAATCCACTAGCTCGCGTACATGTGAAGCTTGTTGCCGAGGTTGGCGTGGGGACGGTGGCGGCAGGTGTTTCTAAGGCACATGCAGACGTGGTGCTGATCTCCGGACATGACGGGGGTACGGGCGCATCTCCCTTGACCTCGTTGAAGCACGCTGGTGGGCCTTGGGAACTCGGGCTCGCTGAAACTCAGCAGACTTTGTTGTTGAACGGACTTCGTGACCGTGTGGTTGTGCAAACCGATGGACAACTCAAAACTGGCCGCGATGTCTTGATCGCTGCACTGCTGGGGGCCGAGGAGTTTGGGTTTGCGACAGCTCCTCTCGTCGTTATGGGGTGCGTGATGATGCGTGTTTGTCATCTTGATACCTGCCCCGTAGGAATCGCGACCCAAAATCCTGTTCTGCGTGAACGTTTCCAAGGAACCCCGGAGTTCGTGGTCAACTTCTTTGAGTTCATCGCCGAGGAGGTTCGCGAATACCTGGCCCAACTGGGCTTTCGTAGTCTGGACGAAGCCATCGGACACACAGAGATGCTGGACACTAGGCGAGCTGTGGACCATTGGAAAGCCAACGGTCTTGACCTGGCTCCGATCTTGCATATGCCCGAGATCCCTGAGGGGACTCCACGACACCGAGTCGTTGCCCAAGATCACGGACTCGACCGTGCGCTGGACGTCGAACTAATAGAACTGTGTCGACCGGCGATCGAAAACCGGGAGCCAGTAAGAGCTCAGCTGCCTATTCGCAATGTCAACCGCACTGTGGGCACGATGTTGGGCTCGCACGTGACCAGGGCGCATGGCGGCGAGGGTTTACCGGACGAGACGATCGATCTGACATTCCAGGGATCGGCTGGTCAATCGTTTGGGGCATTTGTTCCGGCCGGAATTACTTTGCGTCTCGAGGGAGATGCGAATGACTACGTTGCCAAGGGTCTGTCGGGCGGACGAGTAGTTGTGCGCCCGGCTCGTGAGGCTACGTTCGTTGCGCAGGAGAACATCATCGCCGGGAATGTGATCGGGTATGGGGCGACCAGCGGTGAGGTGTTCATCCGGGGCCAGGTTGGTGAACGTTTCTGCGTCCGCAACTCTGGTGTCCACGCCGTCGTTGAGGGTGTGGGTGACCATGCCCTGGAATACATGACCGGAGGCATTGCAGTAATCCTTGGGCCGGTAGGTCGAAACCTTGGCGCTGGAATGTCTGGTGGCGTTGGCTACGTTCTCGATCTTGCGCCGAGCCGAGTGAATCCGGAAATGGTGGATCTTGATCCTTTGGATGCAGACGATCTAGAACAGTTGCATGCATTGATTACTCGTCATGTCGAGGAAACCGACTCTCTGGTGGGTGCGGACCTGTTGGCAACGTGGCCGGAGAGTCGATCACGTTTCACCAAGGTCATGCCGAAGGATTTCAAGCGTGTGTTGCGCTTGCGAGAGCAAGCCCTGGCCAACGGCGAGGACCCAATACTTGCGGTCATGGGAGGCGACAATGGCTGATCCACGCGGCTTCTTAACGACAGAACGGGAGCTGCCAACCCGGCGGCCTGTGGATGTGCGGATCCAGGATTGGTCGGAGGTGTACCAGGAGTTCGATGCGCGTAGCTTGGAAAAGCAGGCGGGACGATGCATGGACTGCGGTATTCCGTTCTGTCACCAAGGCTGCCCATTAGGCAACTTGATTCCGGAATGGAACGATTTGATCTACGATCGTGACTGGGGACAGGCAATCGAGCGATTGCATGCCACGAATAACTTCCCGGAATTCACTGGACGGCTATGTCCCGCCCCATGCGAAACGGCTTGTGTGTTGGGCATCAACGCTGAACCCGTCACGATTAAACAAGTGGAAGTTGCAATCGTAGATCGGGCATGGCAGTCCGGATGGGTCACGCCTCAGCCGCCGGAATCGCTCAGCGGTAAAACGGTGGCGGTGATCGGCTCTGGCCCGGCGGGGCTTGCCGCAGCTCAGCAACTCGCCCGAGCGGGTCACACTGTGGCGGTCTACGAGCGCGCCGATCGCATCGGGGGATTGCTTCGCTACGGAATTCCGGAATTCAAGATGGAAAAGAATCATCTGGACCAGCGTCTGGAGCAGATGGAAGCCGAAGGCGTCAAGTTCCGGCCGAACGTGGAAATTGGGGTGGATGTCACGGTTCCTGACTTACGTCGACGCTACGACGCCATCGTGATTGCCACCGGGGCGACGGCATGGCGGGATTTGCCGATCCCCGGTCGTGAACTGTCCGGCGTCTATCAAGCTATGGAATTCCTACCCTGGGCGAACAAGGTCCAAGAAGGTGATCTCGAAGCATCGCCACTCGATGTGGCAGGGCAACACGTGGTGATTATCGGTGGCGGAGACACCGGTGCGGATTGCCTCGGTACCGCACACCGGCAAGGCGCCGCTAGCGTGACGCAACTCGAGATCATGCCGCGACCTCCGGAGGAGAGACCCTCTAGTCAGCCGTGGCCGACGTTCCCGATGACCTATCGGGTGTCGAGCGCGCATGAAGAAGGTGGTGAGCGGGTGTTCGCCGTCTCAACTGAGCACTTCGAAGGCGATGACTCCGGTCGCGTGCGGGCGTTGCACTTGGTGGATGTGGAGTTTGTTGATGGTGCGTTCGCGCCGGTTGAGGGCACGCAGCGCAGCATTCCTGCCGACACGGTGCTTCTGGCGATGGGTTTCACTGGACCGGAACAAGGCCCCATGGTCGAGCAGTTCGCCCTTCCGTTGACACCGCGCGGAGCGATCGCCCGAGAAGATGACTATTCGACGTCGGTCGATGGCGTGTTCGTTGCCGGCGATGCCGGACGCGGTCAGTCACTCATCGTGTGGGCTATCGCTGAAGGCAGGGCAGCAGCCGCGAGTGTGGATCGGTACCTCATGGGCACTTCCAATCTGCCCTCACCCATTCGTGCTTCGGCGCGGCCGCTCACGGTGTAACCGCTTACGAATAGGCTTGGAGCATGCGTCGAGCCAAAATTGTGGCCACCTTAGGTCCATCAGCCCACACACCTGAGCACGTCCGCGCGTTGGTTGACGCTGGGATGGATGTCGCCCGGTTGAACCTGTCGCATGGCAGCCACGAAATCCACCGGCAGACCTATTTGGCGGTCCGGCAGGCGTCTGATGCCAGTGGCCGCGGCGTCGGAGTTTTGGTTGATCTTCAAGGCCCCAAGATTCGGCTAGGCACCTTTGCGGAGGGTCCCGTCTTGCTGGAGTCGGGCGATGAGTTCATCGTGACGACGCGCGATGTGCCCGGCGACCGACACATGGTTTCGACCACGCACACGGGTCTGCCGGGGGATGTGAGCCCCGGGGACCTTGTGCTCGTCGATGACGGTCGGGTCGAGTTACGGGTCACAAAAGTGGAAGGCGAGCAGGTCCACACACGCGTCATCGAGGGTGGGCGAGTCTCTGACCACAAGGGTTTCAACCTGCCCGGTGTGCCGGTGAGCGTCCCGGCGCTATCGGACAAGGACATCGAGGATCTTCGGTGGGCGCTGCGGCTTGGCGCCGACATGATCGCTTTGTCCTTCGTGCGCTCGGCCTTCGATGCCAAGGAAGTCCATGCTGTCATGGAAAACGAGGGCATTACGGTCCCGATACTCGCCAAGGTGGAAAAACCGCAGGCCATCGACAATCTTGAGGAGATCGTTCAGGCCTTCGACGGCGTCATGGTGGCCCGCGGTGACCTCGGGGTGGAGTTGCCATTGGAGCAAGTTCCTCTTGTGCAAAAGCGCGCGATTCAGATGTGCCGGGATGCAGGCAAGCCGGTCATCGTTGCGACGCAGATGTTGGACTCGATGATCAGTGCGACGCGGCCGACGCGCGCTGAGGCTAGTGACGTCGCCAACGCCGTTCTCGACGGTGCCGATGCCCTTATGCTTTCGGGAGAAACGAGTGTTGGCCACAATCCGCCGCTCGTGGTGAACACGATGTCCACGATCATTGAGCACGTCGAGTCCGAAGCGTTGGATCGTCTTCCGGCGTTGAATGAAGAAGTCCACGGATCCACCGCCCGGGCGCTCACTCGAGCGGCAGTGGATGTTGCGCAGTATGTAGGAGGCACCCACCTCATCGCCTTCACCGAAACGGGGCGATCGGCCCGATTGATCGCTCGTTGGCGTTGCGCGACTCCCTTATTGGCCTTCACCCCCAACCCCCGAGTGCGCAGTCAACTGGCACTGGTGTGGGGAGTGGAAACCTTCTTGGTCCCTCAGGTTCGACACACCGATGACATGGTGCAACAAGTGGACAAGGCCCTGCTGGATATAGGCCGAGCCACGATAGGTGATCGAGTGGTGATCGTGGCCGGGGTTCCGCCCGGCATTCCGGGTACGACCAACGGCATGCGTGTTCACAAGATCGGCAGCGCGGGCCCCGGAGGGGGCGTGTAGGTTAAGCACAGGTCCTTTAAGCCCGTCCTGTGAGGCGGGGAAGGGGAGGGTAGTTCGTGCCTGAGCGCACAGTGTTGGACGCGTCGGACATCCGTCGGGCGGTGCGTCGCATGTCACATGAAATCTTGGAATCGGCTAAGGGCACTGAATCTTTGGTGCTGCTGGGCATTCCCACCCGTGGTGTGCACCTAGCGAACCGAATCGCCGCTGAGATCGACACGATCGAGTCCGTTCCGGCGGCGATCCCCTGCGGTTCGTTGGACATCACGCTGTACCGAGACGACTTACGGATGCGCGAGGTCCGTGCATTGGAGCAGACACGCATCCCAGGCGAGGGCATTGATGGTCAAATCGTGGTTCTCGTGGACGACGTCTTGTACTCCGGGCGAACGATCCGAGCAGCGCTCGATGCTCTCACCGACCTAGGCCGCCCAGCCGCCGTGCGTCTGGCTGTCTTAGTTGATCGCGGACACCGAGAATTGCCGATCCGACCGGATTTCATCGGAAAGAATCTGCCAACCTCACAAAGCGAGACAGTCCGGGTCCACCTCAGTGAAACCGACGACGAGGACTGCGTTGCTATCTACCAGGTGGATCAGTGATCGGACCGCACCTGCTCTCGGCAACCGACCTCGGCATTGACGATGTTGTGCAGATCCTCGATACCGCCAGTGAGCTTGCTAGCGTCACCGATCGATCGGTCAAGAAGTTGCCCACCCTTCGTGGAAGGACAGTGGTCACTCTCTTCTTCGAGGACTCAACTCGGACTCGAATTTCGTTCGAGTTGGCCGCGAAACGGTTATCGGCCGATGTCATCAACTTCGCTGCGAAAGGCTCATCGGTCTCCAAGGGGGAAAGCCTCAAGGATACGGCGTTAACTCTGGAGGCCATGGGTGCTGATGCCGTTATCGTCCGCCACGGTGCGTCCGGCGCCCCGTATCGCCTAGCGACTGCCGGGTGGATACATGGTTCTGTTATCAACGCTGGAGATGGCACCCATGAGCACCCCACCCAGGCATTGCTCGATGCGTACACGCTGCGTCGCCACCTACGCGAGGGAAGTGGAGACCTTTCGGGTGTTCGCGTCGCGATCGTCGGTGACATCTTGCACAGTCGAGTGGCGCGGTCGAACGTCGCACTGCTGCGGACTCTGGGAGCGCACGTCACAGTCGTGGCGCCCCCAACACTTATGCCTTTTGGTATCGAATCGTGGCCGTGCGAGGTCAGCTACGACATCGAGGAAGTTCTCCCGTCCGTCGATGCCGTCATGATGCTAAGAGTGCAAGCAGAGCGAATGGCGGGAACGTACTTTCCTAACGAACTTGAGTATTCCCGTCTGTACGGCCTTGATGCGCGTCGCATGCAACTGATGCCACCTGAAGCGATCGTGCTTCACCCCGGCCCCATGAACCGCGGAGTGGAGATTTCCGCGGAAGTCGCTGATTCACCTCGTGCGGTCGTTGTGGAACAGGTGACCAACGGGGTGCATGTGCGCATGGCGGTGTTGTATTTGTTGCTGGGTGGCGTATCCGAGTTGTCTGCTCAACCACGCATGGATGTCGAAGAAGGGCTGGTGCATTGATGACTTCCCTAGTCTTGCGAGCAGGAGAGATCTACGGGCAGGATGCGCGTGACGTCGTCATTGAAGGCGGGCAAATCGTTGCCATCGAGCCAGCTGGTTCCGGGCGCGCAGATGAAGTTCTTGATGCGCAAGGGTGTGTGGTCTTGCCTGGTCTGGTGGACCTGCATACCCACTTGCGCGAACCTGGTCGCGAGCACGCTGAGACGATCGAGTCGGGTTCTCGAGCCGCTGCGCTCGGGGGATTCACCTGCGTCCACGCAATGGCGAACACATCTCCTGTAGCTGATACCGCTGGGGTGGTCGAGCAAGTCTGGCGCCGGGGAATCGAATGTGGGCTCGTCGAAGTGCGTCCGGTAGGCGCGGTAACAGTCGGATTAGCGGGCACCGAACTCGCAGAGCTCGGTGCGATGGCCGCGAGTGCGGCAGCCGTGCGGGTTTTCAGTGACGATGGTCTATGTGTGCACGACCCCCTGCTGATGCGTCGAGCGTTGGAGTACGTCAAGGCATTCGATGGAGTGGTTGCTCAGCATGCACAAGATCCGCGGTTAACGGAAGCAGCGCAGATGAACGAGAGCGAACTCTCTAGTCGCTTGGGCCTTGCGGGGTGGCCGGCGGTCGCTGAGGAGTCAATCATTGCTCGTGATGTCTTGCTTGCCGATCACGTCGGGTCTCGCTTGCATGTCTGCCATGTGTCGACCGCTGGATCGGTGGAGGTCATCCGGTGGGCGAAGTCACGAGGTATGCCGGTTACGGCAGAAGTGACACCTCACCACCTGTTGTTGACGGAGGATCTGGTGGAAACCTTCGATCCGATCTACAAGGTGAACCCTCCTTTGCGGCGCACTGAAGATGTTCGTGCGCTTCGCAAAGCCGTCGTGGATGGAACGATTGACATCATCGCAACGGACCACGCCCCACATCCACGCGAAGACAAGGACTGCGAGTGGGCTGCGGCTGCGATGGGCATGCTGGGCTTGGAAACCGCGTTAGGGATTGTGGCGGAAGTGTTCGCAGAAGGTGGAGAAATCGATTGGCGCTCCATCGCACAGTTGATGTCCGTCACGCCAGCTCGTATAGGCCGTGTTCACGATCAAGGTCAACCGATCGAACCTGGCTCCGTTGCCAACGTGACGGTCTGGGATCCGCGGTCGCCTACGGTAGTGGTGGCCGAAGACTTGGCCTCACGTAGTCATAACACCCCATATGCCGGGCGGACTTTGTCGGGAAGCGTTCGTCATGTGCTCTTTCGTGGCCGCCCAACTGTGCGCAATGGCGTGATCGCATGATGGAACAGGGAATGGTTGTCGTCGTAGTGGCACCTCGGTTAGGAGCCCGAACCGAAGAGTTCGTAGAACAGGCGGAAGTGACGAATTGGCCGGTGCGCCTACTGCTCGTGGGCATCATGTTGGCGGTCATCGCCCTGGTCTTGTGGGGCATGCGTCGAGGTTGGTTGGCACGCGTGCGTCGGCAACTGGATTTGCCAGCTCCGCAGCCGGTACAGACGGAACCGTCCGAGCAGGCGGTTCCCGGCTTGTACGTTGGAACTGCGGTCAGTGGAGACTGGCTCGATCGGATCGCGGCCCATGGATTGGGAGTGCGCAGTCGAACTGTGATCGATTGGTCGGTATCGGGCATCTCCATGTATCGACAAGGTGCGCCGTCCTTTTCCATTCCGGCCAGCGATGTGCTTTTCGTTCGGGCTGACAGTGGGGTCGCTGGAACGGTGCGCTCGAAAGGGAGCGTGATCGTCATCACGTGGCAGCTTGGGGAGCGTGAAATGGACACGGGATTTCGGGCGGATGACACCACCGGACACCGCACTGTGTTGGATGGGCTCATGGCCACTTTTCCACGCGAGGCCCGCGCATGACCGCCCGTGAGCCAGCTGTCCTGGTTCTCGAGGACGGTACGACCATGTCTGGACACGCCTACGGTGCGGTGGGGGAGACATTTGGAGAGGCCGTGTTCGCCACCGGGATGACCGGCTATCAAGAGACCTTGACTGATCCGTCCTACCACCGACAGGTGGTGATCATGACGGCACCGCATATCGGTAATACGGGTGTCAACGACGAAGACAGTGAATCCCGGAGAATTTGGGTAGCCGGCTACGTTGTCAGAGATCCTGCGCGGATAGCCTCAAACTGGCGGGCTACGCGAAGCCTCGACGAGGAATTACGCGAATTCGGCGTGGTCGGTATCAGCGGGATAGATACGCGCGCCCTCACGCGACACCTGCGTGAGGTTGGCGCTATGCGTATCGGCATCTTCAGTGGTGCTGCCGCTGAAAAAACACCCGCGCAAATGCTGGCCGCGGTTCACGGCAGTCCGTCGATGGTCGGTGCTGATCTAACGGCAGATGTCACCACTGATTCGGCGTACGTCGTCGAACCCATCGGCGAACACCGCTTCACCGTCGCCGCAGTCGACCTCGGTATCAAGGCCATGACCCCACAGCGCATGGCAGAACGGGGCATGCGCGTGCACGTGGTTCCTGCTTCCTACTCCTGGGGTCAGATTGCTGAACTCTCACCCGATGGTGTCTTCTTCTCCAATGGTCCAGGAGACCCCGCAACTGCAGACCATGCGGTGCAGGTCATGCAGGATGCGCTTGGTTCGAGCGTTCCTGTCTTCGGCATTTGCTTCGGCAATCAAATTCTCGGTCGCGCTTTGAATCTCGGTACATATAAGTTGCGCTTCGGCCACCGGGGCATCAATCAGCCGGTCAAGGACCTGACCACAGACAAAGTCGAAGTGACGGCACACAATCATGGCTTCGCCGTCGAGGCGCCCATCGGACGTGAGTTCCAAACGCCCTTCGGGCGGGCGAAGGTCACTCATGTTTGCCTAAACGACGATGTCGTGGAGGGTTTAGAGCTTCTTGATCGCCCAGCCTTCAGCGTCCAATACCACCCCGAAGCCGCGGCCGGTCCACATGATGCCGCCTATTTGTTCGACCGCTTCGCCGACGTTATGGCAGCTCAACGGTCGGAGGTCGACGCCTGATGCCAAAACGTTCGGACATTTCCTCCGTCCTGGTTATCGGGTCGGGCCCAATCGTTATCGGGCAGGCGTGCGAGTTCGACTATTCAGGAACGCAAGCTTGTCGCGTCCTTAAAGCCGAAGGGTTACGGGTCATTTTGGTCAACTCGAATCCAGCGACGATCATGACCGACCCTGAATTCGCAGACGCTACCTACGTCGAACCGATTACTCCTGACTATGTCGAGCGCATCATTGCCAAGGAGCGCCCGGATGCGCTTTTGCCGACGTTGGGTGGTCAAACTGCGCTGAACACGGCGATTGCCCTACACAACTCCGGAGCCTTAGACCGGTACGGGGTTGAACTCATCGGAGCCGACGTAGACGCCATTGAGCGGGGAGAGAATCGCGAGAAATTCCGAGGCATCGTCGAACAGATTGGTGGGGCCAGCGCCCGCTCGATCATTTGCCACACTCTGGAGGAGTGTTTCGCAGCGACGGAGGATCTGGGTTACCCGGTAGTAGTCCGCCCTTCGTTCACGATGGGTGGGGCCGGCTCTGGTATCGCCTACACCTCCGATGATCTGGCGCGAATCGCTGGCGCGGGGCTGCAAGCCAGTCCCACCACTGAAGTACTTCTCGAAGAGTCGATCATTGGATGGAAGGAATACGAGCTCGAGTTGATGCGCGACCACAACGACAACGTCGTTGTGGTGTGCTCCATCGAGAACCTTGATCCGATGGGCGTGCATACAGGTGATTCGATAACCGTCGCGCCAGCCGTCACCCTGACCGATCGCGAATATCAGCACATGCGTGATGTTGGGATTGCAATCATTCGTGCCGTTGGTGTTGACACGGGCGGTTGTAACATCCAATTTGCGATCAACCCCGACGACGGACGCCTCATTGTGATTGAGATGAATCCTCGGGTATCTCGATCGTCGGCTTTGGCTTCCAAGGCGACGGGATTTCCAATCGCGAAGATTGCTGCCCGGCTGGCGATTGGCTACTCACTCGACGAGATTCCCAATGACATCACGCAAGTGACGCCTGCTTCTTTCGAGCCGACGTTGGACTACATCGTGGTGAAGGTTCCTCGTTTCGCTTTTGAGAAGTTTCCTGGCGCCGACACCACATTGACGACCACAATGAAAAGTGTCGGCGAGGCAATGGCAATCGGTCGTAACTTTCCGGAGGCATTGCAAAAGGCCCTCAGGTCGATGGAGCGCCCGAGTGCGGTTTTCTCCTGGCCGCGCGAGGCCGTGGATCACCCAAATCTGGATGAATTACTCGAATCCATGAGTAGACCACATGATGAGCGCCTGTCCCTGGTGCAGCGAGCTCTGTGGCTTGGTGCCGGCATTGATGCGGTGTACGCCGCCACGGGGATCGACCCATGGTTTCTCGATCAAATCCAGCAGATCAATGAAGCAGCTGAATCTCTACGCACTATGCCCTCTGTCGATAGATCCGCGCTAGTAGAGGCCAAACGTCTCGGCTTCAGCGACATGCAAATCTCCCAATTGCGTGGACTTACGGAAGATGAAGTTCGTGAGCTGCGTCATGAATGGGGGATTCGCCCGGTCTATAAGACTGTCGATACGTGCGCTGCTGAATTCGAGGCGAAAACTCCCTACCACTACTCGGCATATGACGAAGAAGACGAATCCGATCCGTCTGACCGAGACAAAGTGATTATTTTGGGTTCGGGGCCCAATCGCATCGGGCAGGGAATTGAGTTTGACTACTCGTGCGTGCACGCCGCCTTGTCCTTGAGCGATGCTGGCTATGAGACGGTCATGGTCAATTGCAATCCGGAAACTGTCTCCACCGATTACGACACCTCTGATCGGTTGTATTTCGAGCCGTTGACGTGCGAGGACGTTTTGGAGGTCTTCTACGCTGAAGCGCGGCGTGGCGCGGTAGCTGGTGTCATCGTGCAACTTGGCGGGCAAACGCCGCTGGGTCTGGCTCAACGGCTGGCTGATGCGGGCGTGCCGATCGTGGGAACGAGTCCCTCGGCAATTCATCTTGCCGAGGAGCGTGGAGCGTTCGGCCAAGTGCTGGCCAAGGCTGGTTTGCCGGCTCCCGAACATGGGACCGCCCGCTCCTTCGAAGACGCCCAAGCGATCGCGGCTCGCGTGGGTTACCCGGTTCTCGTGCGTCCGAGTTACGTCCTCGGCGGGCGTGGGATGGAGATCGTCTACGACGACACCATGCTCAAGGACTACCTACGTCGATCCACGGACGTCACCGCAGAACATCCTGTTCTCGTAGATCGGTTTTTGGATGACGCAATCGAGATTGACGTCGATGCGTTGTTCGATGGTGAGCAGATGTATCTAGCCGGAGTCATGGAACACATCGAGGAAGCAGGTATCCACTCTGGAGACTCCGCATGTGCGCTGCCGCCCATCACTTTGGGTGCGGCTGACATCGAACGGATCCGCGAGTCCACCCTGGCGATAGCACGTGGTGTGGGTGTCCGTGGTCTCTTGAACGTGCAGTTCGCGCTGGCCCAGGACACCTTGTACGTCCTTGAGGCGAATCCACGTGCCTCGCGCACCGTGCCATTTGTTTCCAAAGCAACGGGCGTTCCCGTGGCGAAAGCGGCCGCTCGGATCATGTTGGGCGCCACAGTGCCTGAACTACGCGCAGAAGGGTTGCTCCCAGCACACGGCGACGGTGGCGATACTCCAGTTGGCAGTGCTATCGCAGTGAAGGAGGCGGTCTTACCCTTCGGCCGTTTTCATGGCGTGGATGCAGTTCTCGGCCCGGAAATGCGCTCTACGGGCGAAGTAATGGGTATCGATGATTCTTTCGGTGTCGCATTCGCCAAATCTCAGCAGGCGGCTTACGCCGGTGGATTGCCCACCAAAGGAACAGCTTTCGTTTCGTTGGCAAATCGGGATAAGCGAGCAGCGGTTTTCCCGATTAAGCGTCTTGCCGACTTAGGTTTTCGCATTCTTGCCACCAAGGGGACGGCGGAAGTCCTTCGGCGTAATGGAGTTGAGGCAGAGGTCCTGCGGAAGCAGCACGAAGGGCCTGGAACAGATGGTTCACCAACCACTGTGGACGTCATCATGGCCGGAGGTATCGACTTGATCGTGAACACCCCGTATGGCGTTGGCCCCCGGGTAGATGGGTACGAGATACGCGCGGCAGCGGTCATGAAGGGCATTCCGTGCGTTACGACCGTGCAAGGGCTCAGCGCGGCCGTCCAGGGCATCGATGCCCTCGTCGAAAATGAACCTGGAGTTCGATCGTTGCAAGAGCATGCCGCGGATTTGGCCCGGCTGCGCAGTGAGGCGGAAGGCACGATGAACTAATGCCCGAGCAGATCACATCAGAGGTCTTGGATAACCGGAAATCAGGGGACTATCACGTTCTGTCCCTCACCGCCCCGGGCATCTCCGACGTTGCCAAACCAGGGCACTTCATCACCTTGGCGATGGGCGGTGAGGAATCGAGCATGGTGCTTCGGAGGGCCTTCGCTATCCATCAGGTGCAATCACGTGGTGTCTACGGCGGCACGTTGGACATTGCGGTGTCCGTCCAAGGCCGCGGGACCGGCTGGCTCGCCGAACGTCGCCGACACGACCTGGTTGATCTCGTCGGGCCGTTAGGTAAGCCCTACTCCTTACCTCGGGAAGGTGTTTCCTGTGTTCTCGTGGGTGGGGGCTACGGCAGTGCGCCGTTGTTCATGCTGGCGCAGGAGTTGCGTGAGCGAGGTTGCCGCGTGGACATGGTCATCGGAGCCTCAACCGAATCGCGCCTCTTCGGTGTTTTGGAACTGAAAAGACTCGCCTCGGCTTTGACGATCACCACCGATGACGGCTCCGTTGGTGTTCGTGGCCGGGTGACAGATGTTCTGGATGATGCCCTCGTAAGGGCTGGCGCGGATGTGGTGTACGCCTGCGGGCCGATGCCGATGCTGGCGGAAGTGGCACGCATTTCGACTAAACGACGCGTGTACAGCCAATGTGCTGTCGAAGAAGCGATGGCCTGCGGCATCGGTGTATGCATGACGTGTGTCTTGCCGGTTATCGGCGATGACGGCATCACCCGCATGGTGCGTTCATGTGTTGATGGCCCGATCTTCCGCGGCGATCGTGTGCGGTGGGCAGATGTCCACACCATTCCTTCAGACGCGTGGGGCGCCCCCGGCAACGACGATAAAGGAGTGAGTCGATGAGCCGCGCATTGATCACGCATGGGTCCTCGGGAGCAGAAGGCGCCAGCGCCGCCGCGCGAGTGGATATGGAAACAGTTCTTGCGGGAAGTGAGATGCCCAGTCCGGTCTTGACAGCATCTGGCTGCGCTGCGGCCGGACGCGAACTTGATGCATTCGTGGACATCACGTCCCTGGGCGCGGTCGTCACCAAGAGCATCATGCTGCGCCCGCGCGCGGGGCGAGCCACCCCGCGCATGTCTGAGACACCCAGCGGGATGCTCAACTCGATCGGTTTGCAAGGACCCGGTGTGGAGTCTTTCATCGAAAACGACCTCGCCTGGCTCGTGGAGCGGGGGGCTCGCACGATCGTGTCAATTGCCGGTGAGAGCGTCGAGGAGTACGCGAAATTGGCGGCGAAACTTCGGCCTTTGGAAGGTATATCGGCAATCGAAGTGAATATTTCGTGTCCGAATGTCGCGGACCGAGGCCAGGTGTTCGCCTGCCGCGCTGAATCGGCGGCGCAAGTAATCCAGGCAGTTCGACGCGGCAGCGATTCGCGTACTCCGATTTTCGCGAAACTCTCCCCAGATGTCACCGACATTGTTGAAATCGCCGATTCTGTCCTCAAGGCTGGGGCAACCGGACTGTCGCTGATCAACACATTGCTGGGCATGGTGATCGACACCACCACCATGCGACCGGCTTTGGCCGGAGTTACCGGTGGATTGTCCGGACCGGCCATCCGGCCCGTCGCTGTGCGATGTGTATGGCAGGTGCGCTCCGCTTTCCCGAAGGTACCCATCATTGGCATGGGAGGGATCCGCAGTGGTTCGGACGCGATGGAATTTCTGCTTGCCGGTGCCAACGCGGTGTCGGTAGGCACCACGGTCTTCAATGATCCAAGTGCTCCAGCGCGCATCCATAGGGAGTTGGCGCAACTGATCGACCAGCGAGGATTTTCAAGGGTGTCCGACATTATTGGTCGCGCCCATCGAGACCCCGAACCTCCCGCACTCGATGACCCCACCAGCTTGGAGGATTGGGACTTCATCACCGAGGAGCGTTCGTGACGAAGACGGGTGTCGCACCCATCGCGGTTGCGTTGGACGCTCCCGACGATGCCACGTTGCGAACGTGGGCGAAAGCGGTTGCTCCATACGCGCGCTGTTTGAAGATCGGGCTGGAAGTTTTCTGCCGGCAAGGGCCCGGGGCAGTTGTTCAGGCTCGTGAGGAAGCCGCAATAGCCGGTCGGGCGGACATGGAGATGTTTGTCGATGTGAAGTTGCACGACATTCCCGCCACTGTTGGCAAAGCGGCCCGGGCGCTTGCGACCCTCGAGCCCACGTATGTGACCGTGCATGCTGCCGGGGGACCACAGATGGTTTCAGCAGCGGTCGAGCAACTACCTCAAAGCAAGGTAGCCGCTGTCACTGTGTTGACGAGCATGGATGCTGATCAATTGAGTGCTCTCGGTGTCGCGGGTTCACCTTTAGATGTCGTGCTGCGCTGGGCACAATCCGCGGTGCAGGCCGGTGCTCAGGCGATTGTGTGTTCACCACAGGAAGTGGCCGCCCTGCGGGCTCATGTGCCTCGGGACATCACCCTGATCACCCCTGGGGTCCGACCAGCCGGCGCACAGTTGGACGATCAACGTCGTACCGCCACCCCCAGCCAAGCGCTCTCCGATGGCGCGGACCTTCTTGTCATCGGTCGGCCGATAACCGCCGCATCGGATCCCAGGGAGGCCGCGAGGGACATTGCCACAGACCTCGACACCCTTGCGGTGACCCGAGATGGTGTCGAGGAGAAGCCATGATCGCGCCCTTGATCGTTGTGAGTGGTCCCTCGGGAGTCGGTAAGAGCACAGTTGTTGCCGAAGTACTTCGACGTAACCCGCATGTGTGGTTATCGGTCTCGGCCACAACACGGGCTCCGCGACCAGGCGAGGTAGACGGCACCGACTACTTCTTCTGTGACGACGCACGATTCGATCAACTTCGCGAGGAAGGGGAATTACTGGAGTGGGCGCAGTACGCAGGTAACCGCTACGGAACTCTTAGGGGACCGGTAGCCAAGCAGCGCGCCGCCGGCCGGCCGGTGCTCTTGGAGATCGAAGTGCAAGGTGCCCGCCAGGTGCGCCAGGCGGCCCCGGATGCCACTTTGGTGTTTCTTGCCCCGCCGAGCGAAGCCACGTTGCGGGCCCGCCTCGCCGGAAGAGGGACCGAGGACCCAGCAGCAGTGGAGCGCCGGCTCCAGGCCGCTCAGGAGGAATTGCAGGCCGCAGCCGAGTTTGACTATGTCCTGGTCAATGCCGACGTCTCCCAGTGCGCACAGGCCTTGCTAGACTCAGCGGGCTTGTCGGGCTCCGCCGATCAGGCACCGTCATCTGCATGACAGTCATCTTCACGAATGGGGCGCATCCTGTGACATCCCAACCCGAGGGCATTACCTATCCCTCGATCGACGATCTCCTGGAGAAGACCGACTCCAAGTACTCACTCGTGAGTTATGCCGCCAAGCGGGCGCGGCAGATCAACGCGTACTACTCCCAGCTCGGGGAGGGCCTGTTGGAGTATGTGGGGCCCCTCGTCGAGACCTACGTTCAAGAAAAGCCGCTATCGATCGCGATGCGCGAAATCGACGCGGGCCTGTTGACTGCGGAGCCGTTCGATCCGGCCCAAGAGGCCGCTGCTGCTACCCAGGCGGCCGAGTCTTCCGATGCCGGTGAACCTCGAGCTCCGATCGATCCGTTCGCCGCTCCTGAGGAATCTGAGTAGGCGGGTCGGTCCCGTGCCATGACCCGGGTGGTCCTGGGTGTTACCGGAGGCATCGCCGCTTACAAGGCGGTTGAAATCCTGCGAGAACTGCGCGAATCGGGAGTAGACGTCACCGTCGTTCCCACCGATGCGGCACTGCGTTTCGTCGGCGAGGCGACCTGGTCGGCGCTTTCTGGCCGGCGCGTAGCCAGCGATGTATGGACAGGCGCACAAGAAGTGCGCCACGTAAAACTCGGCCAGCAAGCCGACGCAGTGGTCATCGCGCCGGCCACTGCTGATTTCCTTGCTCGTGCGGCACACGGAATCGCCAGTGACCTGGTGACGAATGTTCTCCTCACCGCGACCTGCCCGGTGGTCATCGCTCCGGCCATGCATACCGAAATGTGGCACCACCCGGCTACCCAGGCCAACGTTCGGCTCCTGCGCGAACGCGGGGCTATCGTGCTTGAGCCCGCCATCGGGCGACTCACTGGCACCGACTCCGGACCCGGGCGATTACCTGATCCCTCGGCAATCGTGGAGACCACATTCGAGGTGCTTCGCCGACATCCGCGTCCGTTGGCCCCAGATCTGCAGGGAAAACGGGTGTTGATCAGCGTCGGGGGTACCCGGGAACCGTGGGATGACGTTCGGTATCTCGGTAACCGCAGTAGCGGACGTCAAGGCTTCGCTCTGGCCCGCAGTGCATTGATCCGTGGCGCCTTGGTAGATCTCGTCGTGGCCGATGTCGATGGGCAGCCACCCGCTGGTTGCTGGTCGGTGCGTGCTGGCAGCGCCGAGGAATTGCGCGAGGCGATGCACGCCACCATCGCCGAGCGCGAGCCTGACATCGTCGTGATGGCCGCGGCCGTCGCCGATTTCCGCCCCGCGAAGCAAGCAGGCGGCAAGATCACAAAAGAATCCCTCGACAAGGAATCGGCCGACTTATCGGCACCCGAACTTCCACTCGAGCGCACGACCGACATCCTGGCCGAGTTGGTCGGCAAGCGTGGCTCCCGGGCCACGCCGGTGATCGTGGGTTTTGCCGCGGAAGCGCCCGCCGAGGGACAAACGCTCGAGCAGCGCGCGCTCGCCAAGATCGAGCGCAAGGGTTGTGACTATCTCGTCGCTAACGAGATCACCGGCGGGGCAGTTTTCGGGCAGGCCACCACGTCCGTGGTCATCGTGGATACCCACGGGGTTCGCGCACACCTCGAAGGGGTGGACAAGGCGGCCGTAGGCCATGCGCTGTGGGACACGATCGCCAGCACCGGTCCCACGGACCACATCTCGCTAGACTGACGCGACCTTTGCGGGGGGAGCTCCCCATCGCCCCGTGTTCACGATCTAGGGAGTGTTGTGCCGCACCGCCTGTTTACCTCCGAGTCAGTGACCGAAGGCCATCCGGACAAGATGGCTGATCAGATCAGCGACGCCATCCTCGATGACCTCCTGCGGCAAGACCCCCGCAGTCGAGTCGCAGTGGAAACGATGCTGACCACCGGTCAGGTGCACGTCGCCGGTGAGGTCACCACCGAAGGCTTCGCCGATGTCATGAACTTGGTGCGGCAAGCGGTCATCGGCATTGGGTACGACTCTTCGGTCAAGGGCTTCGACGGTGAGTCCTGTGGGATCAGCGTCTCGATCGGTAAGCAGTCTCCCGATATCGCGCAAGGGGTCGATGACGCCTACGAAGAGCGCGCGGACGGCAGCGAGGATCCGTTGGATCGCCAAGGTGCCGGTGACCAGGGGCTGATGTTCGGCTACGCCTGCACTGACACCGCGGAGTTGATGCCGTTACCGATCTCGATGGCGCACCGACTCAGCGAACAGCTGACCGCCAAGCGCAAAGACGGCACGCTGGATTACCTGCGCCCAGACGGCAAGACCCAAGTCACCATCCGCTACGACGAGAACGACAAGCCGATGGGCATCGACACCATCGTCGTGAGTAGCCAGCATGCCGCGCATATCGACCTCGACAAGACCCTCGACCCTGATATCCGTTCCCAGGTGGTGGAGCCGGTCTTGCAGACCTTCGACATCGACTCCCGCGACTACCGGCTGCTGGTCAATCCGACCGGTCGCTTCGAGGTGGGTGGTCCGATGGGCGATGCTGGTCTGACCGGACGCAAGATCATCGTCGATACCTACGGTGGCATGGCCCGACACGGTGGCGGTGCGTTCTCGGGCAAGGACCCTTCCAAGGTAGATCGCTCGGCCACCTACGCGATGCGCTGGGTTGCGAAGAACGTCGTCGCCGCCGGTTTGGCAAGTCGTTGTGAAGTCCAGGTGGCCTACGCCATCGGTGTTTCCCATCCGGTTGGCGTCTTCGTGGAGACCTTCGGCACCGGTGTGATCCCCGACGAAATGATCCAAGATGCCGTGTTGAAGGTCTTCGATCTACGCCCGGCCGCCATCATTCGCGACCTTGACCTGCTGCGGCCCATCTATCGAATCACCAGTGCCTACGGCCACTTCGGGCGTCCCCAGGGCGTGAATCAACTGCTCAACTCCGACGATCCGGCGGCCCGCACCACCGTTGGCCCGACATTCACCTGGGAGAACACCGACCGCGCGCAAGATCTGCGTGCCGCTGCGGGTGTCTAGCGAGTCCGACAACGATCGGCCCGCCGCTGGGCCGGTGGACCCGATCGCTCGGGTCCGGGTAGACCTATCGGTCCGCCACCTCGACCGTGACTTCGACTACCTCGTTCCACCTGCGTTCGACGCTGCGGCGATCCCCGGCGCTCGGGTCCGGGTGCGCTTCGCGGGCCGGTTGCGCGATGCGTACGTCCTTGCCCGCCTCCCGCACGCGGATGTCGCCGACCCCCGGCCTATCGAACGAGTGGTCGATGCCATCGCGCCGTTGACCGAAGAGACGCTGGAACTCGTTCAGCACACCGCCGAGCGCTATGTCGGTAGTTTTTGGGACGTTGCCCGAGCGGCTGTCCCGGCCCGGCACGCGCGCGCCGAGAAGTCGGTGACAGCCCTCCTCGCCCAGCCGGCGCAACCAGCTGATTCGGGCTCGGAGTCGGTCGTCCTGCCAGAGCGGGATCGAAGTGTGTGGGAGAACTACACCTGGCCCTCCCAAGAGGCCTCGCCCAAGCGTGTGGTGTGGTCATCGGCCCCCGCGAGCGATGCAGTCGCCGAGATCACCGACCTAGTGATAGCCGCCCGTCAACGAGGTGCTGGCGTGGTGGTGGTCTTGCCAGATGCTGCAGATGTCGAGCGGGTTCATGCACGGCTCACCGCCGTATTCGGCAAACCAGAAGTTGCTGTGCTCGCCGCCGATCACGGACCTGAACGCCGCTACCGGGAGTTTCTGCGCGCGCGCACCGGTGTGGCTCGAGTAGTCGTGGGTACCCGCAACGCCGTCTTCGCTCCGGTCAAGGACTTGGGCGCGATCATCGTGTGGGACGACGGCGACGACGTCTACCGCGATCCACACGCGCCCTACTGGGACGCACGCGAGGTCGCGGCGTTGCGCTCCCACCTGAGCGGCCTCGATCTGTTCGTCGGGGCGCCTGCCCGCTCGGTTGCCACCCAGTGGTGGTGTCGATCCGGGTGGGCGCTGGGTGTGGAGCCGGTGCGGCCTTCGTGGTGGCAAGTGCAGGCGATCGACGATCGCGAGGTCGCCCGTGATCCGGCGGCCGGCAGCGCCCGCATCCCGACTGCGGCCTGGCAGGTGGCTCAGCGGGCGCTGGCCGAAGGCCCGGTGCTGTTCCAAGTGATGCGCCGCGGGTACGTACCGATCTTGGCGTGCCAAAACTGTCGGGAGGTAGCCACCTGTGTGCGTGCGGATTGTGCGGGGGGATTGCACGCGACCTCCGGCCACGCGGTTCCCTCCTGCGTTCGTTGCGGGGCTCTGGCCGGCGGCTGGGCGTGCCCCAACTGTCAGGAGACCGGCCTGCGGGCGGTGGCGGTGGGTGCTGGCCGGACGGCAGAGGAGCTCGGCAAGGCCTTCCCGGGTGTGCCCGTCGTGTGGTCCCAAGCCGAGCGGATCGTTCGCGAAGTCGGTGATGAACCGGCGGTGGTGGTTGCCACGCCGGGTGCCGAACCCGTTGCCGCACACGGTTACGCCGCGGTGGTGTTGCTTGACGCCCGCGTCGCGCCCGCCACACTGACCGGCCCGGAGCAGCAGATACGCCGATGGTTCTCAGCGGCTGCGGCGGTGCGTGCTGGTGGTTGGGTGTGCATCGTCGCCGAACCCGATCGCGCGGGGGTGCAGGCGTTGATTCGGTACGACTCCCGATGGTTCGCCGATCGTCAAATCGATGAACGTCGAGCCGTCGGCTTGCCGCCGGTCACCAGGGTCGCGGAGTTGACCGGTCCGTCTGCAGGGGTGACGCGCTTCGTCGAATCATTGGCAGTGCCGCACCGGGTGTTGGGCCCGGTGGCGCTCGATGACCCGTCGGGTCGGCGCGATGTGCGCAGTTTCGTCGTCGTTGAACGTCGATATGCCAGCACGCTCACCGCTGAACTCGGGGCCGCTGTGCGCACCGCCTCCACCGATGAGGGGCCGGCTCGCGATGTGCGAGTACGGATGGACCCGCGGGACATGTGAGGTGCTCATTCGGGCTGCCTAAACTAGGTGGCGATGAGCGTTATCCCGATCCGGCTCTACGGAGATCCGGTCCTGCGCAGCCCGGCTGCTGAGGTCGTCGATTTCGACAAGGAATTACGCAAACTCGTCCAGGACCTCACCGAGACCATGCAAGACGCCCCCGGAGTGGGTTTGGCGGCGCCACAACTGGGCGTTTCGTTGCGGGTATTCACCTATTGGGTGGACGACGAGCTCGGCCATCTAGTCAACCCGGTACTGGACCTCTCCGATGAACAGCAGGACGGCGAGGAAGGCTGCCTATCGGTTCCCGACCTCGCCTTCGAGTGCAAGCGCGCCAAGAGTGTGGTGGCCAAGGGTATGAATATGCATGGAGAGCCGATCACGTTGGAGGGCAGCGATCTACTGGCGCGGTGCGTGCAGCATGAGACCGACCATCTCGATGGAATCGTGTTCATCGATCGACTCGATCCGCAAACTCGTAAGGAAGCGATGAAGGCGATCCGCGAATCGGAGTGGTTCGGTGCCGATCCGCTTACCGTCAAGGTGAGTCCGCACCCGCAATCGTCGCGGTGGCTGTGACGTCCCTGCGCGTCGTCTTCGCGGGTACTCCGCAGGTGGCAGTACCGGCGCTGGAAGCCCTACTGGCATCGCAGCATCAGGTGGTTGCGGTGCTCACAAAGCCCGATGCGCGCGCTGGACGAGGTCGCGCTCTGCAGCCCAGCGCGGTTGCGGTAGCCGCTCGGCACATCGGGCTCGATGTTCACACCCCCGAACGGCTCGACGGTATCGCCGACACGTTGCGTGGTTGGGATGCGGATGTCGTCGCCGTCGTGGCCTACGGATTGCTGGTACCCGAGAACCTGCTGGAAATTCCCCGATGGGGGTGGATCAATGCGCACTTTTCGCGACTCCCGCGCTGGCGGGGGGCTGCGCCGGTTCAACATGCCATCGCCCACGGTGATTCCACGACGGCGGTTACCACCTTTCGTATCGACCAAGGTCTCGACACCGGACCGGTGTTGCTCACCTCACCCGATGTCGAAATCGGTGAGCGTGAGGACTCAGGGCACTTGCTCGACCGGCTAGCACCGATGGGAGCCGAACTACTGGTGGAGACCATGGACGCGCTGGCCACAGGGGAAATCCAAGCGACCCCTCAGTCCAGCGAGGGCGCCTCTTCGGCGCCGCGACTGAGCGTGGATGACGCCCGGATCGACTGGCAGCGCCCCGCCATCGATATCGACAGGAGTATCCGAGCCTGCACACCCGCTCCGGGAGCGTGGACCACATTCGATGGTGAACGCCTACGCATCGGCGTGCCGGCCGCGGTAGTTGCTTCGTCATCGGAAGGATTCGGCGAACCCGGATCCATCCGCCTCGACGGCAAGCGTGTTGTGATCGCCGCGGCCTGTGGCCACCTGGAAATCGATCAGGTGCAACCGGCCGGCAAGAAGTGGATGGCGGCCGATGCGTGGATCCGCGGGCTGCGCACCGGTGAGTTGCATGTCCACTGACAGCAGGCGCGCGGCACTCGAACTCCTCGAAGCGGTGCGCACCGAAGACGCATACGCGAACGTCGTCTGGCCCCGCACCCTGGATCGTTGGTCCCTAAGCGGGCGCGATGCCGCCTTCGCCACCGACCTGGCGTACGGCACCTTGCGGATGCGCGGGCTCTACGACGCAGTCATCGACGCCTGCTCCACCCGGCCCACTGGGGAGATTGACCCACAGTTGTTGGACATCTTGCGGTTGGGCACCCACCAGATACTCAGCATGCGGGTGCCCGATCACGCTGCGGTCGACTCATCCTGCGGCCTAGCTCGCGCACTGGGCATTACCGATACCGGTCGGGTCGGATTCATCAATGCCGTATTGCGCAAAGTCGCGCGGCACGACCTTGAGCAGTGGCAACGCATCTGCACCGAGCAGCTCACCGGAGACGCCGCGGTTGCCGTTGCCACCTCGCATCCGGAATGGATAGTGCGCGCCGTTCGTGAAGCGTGGTCTGGTCATCGGAAGCAACCGGTAAGTGACGAGGAGCTAGTGGCGGTGCTCGCCGCGGACAACATCCCGGCGAAACCGACGATTGCCCTCCGCGGGGAGGTGGTGGACACCGACCTCGAGGGGACATCCCCGGCCCGGTGGATTCCCAGCGCCCGGGTGCTCGACACGGTCATCCCGAATAGGTCCGAATTGCTGCGCGACGCCCGCGCCATCGTGCAAGACGAAGGCAGTCAACTCGCGGTGCAAGTGCTCCTAGCCGCCGCGGTCGATCCTCCGGAATCGGCTTGGCTGGATATGTGCGCCGGCCCGGGCGGCAAAGCCGCGTTGCTGGCCGACGCTGCCCGCCGGGAAGGGGTGGGGCTGCTGGCAGTCGAGTTACACCCACACCGCGCCGACCTGGTGCGATCCAGTGTCGGCACCCAAGTTCCGATCGAGATCGAAGTGGCCGACGCCACCACTCGTCCGTGGGGTAACAGGTTCTTTGATCGGATACTGCTCGATGCGCCATGCACCGGCCTTGGTGCGCTGCGCCGCCGCCCCGAGGCACGTTGGCGTCGGCAGCCAACGGATGTGCGCCAACTGACCGGTTTGCAACACTCGTTGCTCGATACCGCGGTTGCGTCGCTACGGCGTGGGGGAGTGCTGGCCTACGTCACGTGTTCTCCGCACCTCGCCGAAACTCGCGGGGTGATCGACTCTGCGCTGATGACCCGTGAGGACATCGTCGAGGAGGACGCCCGTGCGCTGCTGCCCACTGTGCAAGATCTCGGACCTGGGCCCCATGTGCAGTTGTGGCCGCACCTACACGGCACCGACGCCATGTTCATCGCGATCTTGCGGCGCGTGTGAGGGGTCAGGGCAGTAACGCCTCGAGCTGTTCGAAGACCCCCGGTGCTCCGGCGACCAATCGGCCGGCACCGGTCACGCCGTAATCGGCCAGGAACGACGACACCCGTCCACCTGCTTGTTCGATCAAACACACAGCGGCCAAACAGTCCCAAGCGTGGATGTGCATCTCGACGTAGCCGATGTGCTGACCGGCGGCGACGTACGCCAAGTTGATTGCCCCTGACCCGGTGCGTTGGTACATGCCGCCCGCGCTGAGCAGTCGGCGCATGATTTCGGCTAAGTCATCCGGTTCGGTCTTTCGAGAACAGCCCACGCCGGTCAAGCCATCGCTCAGCGATGTCGCATCGAGAACGTGCATCGGGGTCCCGTTATGCGTTGCGCCGTGTCCGCGGTGTGCTGCGTAGGTGTCGCCGGTCGCCGGGGCGTGAATGACGCCAATCTGCACTTCATCGTCTTGGACGTAGGAGATGGAGATGCACCAGGTCGGCAATCCGAGCAAGAAGGGTTGGGTTCCGTCGATGGGATCGACTACCCAGGTCCCGCTCCCCGGCGCGCCTTCCGTCAGCCCATGTTCCTCGCCCATGAACGAGTCCTCGGGAAACGCTTCGAGCAGGGCTTTCGTGATGTGCGCCTCGGTCTCGGTGTCGGCCTCGCTCACCAGGTCCTGGGTGCCCTTGTGTTCGATGGTGAGTTCGGCTGCGCGTTCGAAGTATCCGTAGGCCAACTTTCCGGCTGAGTGGGCGACCTCGATCGCCTTGGCAAACCGTTCCTCGCTCATCGCGTGGTGTCCTCACTGTTCGGGCCGACCGGATAGACGCAAGTGCTCCGGGGAGTGCTGGAATCCCCATTAGCCTAGGCGGGTGAGTGATACACCGATGATCTCGCCGAGTGTGCTGAACGCGGACCTGTCGCGTTTGCACGCTGAAGTGCAGCGCATTGCCGATGTCTCGGACATGATCCATCTCGATGTGATGGACAACCACTTCGTGCCGAACCTGACTTTCGGGCTACCGGTCATCGAGCCGCTGCTACGCGACCAGCGGATCCGAGCCGACTGCCATTTGATGATCGATGATCCGGATCGCTGGGCCCCGGCCTATGCAACCGCTGGCGCCTATAGCGTCACGTTCCATATTGAGGCGGCCCGTGAACCTCGAGTGCTGTGCGATGCCATCCGTAGCGCTGGTGCGCGCAGTGGGGCTGCGGTGAAACCGGGAACCGACATCGACATGCTCGATTCCCTGGGCGATGCCCTCGACATGATCTTGGTGATGACGGTCGAACCGGGTTTCGGTGGTCAGTCCTTCATGTCCGACATGTTGAGCAAAGTGCGCCGGGCACGGGCCATGGCCGATCGAGCCGCCGGGGATGTCTGGGTGCAGGTCGATGGGGGTGTGGGACCGGAGACCATCGAGTCCTGCGCCGAAGCCGGCGCCAATGTCTTCGTTGCCGGATCCGCGGTTTTCCGATCCGAGGACCCGGCCGCCACCGTCGAGCGACTACGCGCCCTGGCCGCCGGCGCGGCATGATAAGCACGGTTAACACGGTGAGCGCGATGGGCACAGACGATCAGGCCGAG
>DASYOJ010000192.1:0-2679 GCA_036007925.1 Candidatus Nanopelagicales bacterium | reverse complement strand
ACCGGTGGACCATTCATCGTGCAACTTCGCCCACGCGAATTCGCGCGAGGCCATAAGGATGACTTCTTCGCCGATGCGCGAGAGGTGCACACCGATCATCGCCCCGACGAAGCAGAACTCGGCCACGAAGTCCCGATCACTGACCGCATCCACAGAGTTCGCGAGGGCAGCATCGAAGCCGAGCTCCTCGGCAACCTGCTGCGGATCGAGTTGCAGACTCGAACCAGCAAGAGCGCCGGCTCCCAGGGGTGAACGCGAAGTGCGGCGATCCCAATCGGCGAGCCGATCGACGTCACGCAAAAGGGCATGCGAATGCTTGGCGAGTTCGTGGCCGAAGGACAGCGGTTGGGCGTGCTGTAAGTGCGTGAAACCCGGCGACGCTGTGTCGATGTGATCACTAGCTTGGGTGTTGATTGCCTCGATGAGGTCCAAGGTGGCGTTCGCGATCGCGGCTGCGGCGTCGCGCAGGAACAACCGGAAGTCGGTCGCGACTTGATCGTTGCGGCTGCGTCCCGCGCGCAATTTGCCGCCTAGATCACCGAGTTTGCCCATCAAGATGCGCTCGACCGCGGTATGGACGTCCTCGTCTTGCGGGCTGGGCTGGGCTGCGCCGCTAGCGACCTCCGCAAACAGTTCGTCGATGGCCGCTTCCACGCTTTGAAGTTCGTCGTCGGTGAGCAAACCCGCACGATTCAGCACCCGGGCATGGGCCTTCGTTTGTTGAAGGTCGTAGGGGGCCAACCGCCAATCGAAATGGGTCGACAGGCTGAGCGCCGCCATCGCGTCGGCAGGGCCGCCGGCGAAGCGGCCACCCCACAGCCGCACGGAGTCATCGGAATTCGGCATGCATCAACCCTTCTCGGACAAGGTCAGCAGCGTTTCACATAAGTTCTGCGCGTCTTCGTCCGTGCGCATGACGATGATGATCGTGTCGTCCCCTGCCACCGTTCCCACGACCGGGAAATCCGTGCTGCGGTCCAGATGGCCGGCTAAATACTGCGCCGCGCCCGGAGGGGTGTGCAGCACGGCGATGTTGTGCGCGGCCTCGGCCTTGAGCAGCGTTTCGTTCAAGATGCGCGGCAACGTGTGGTCGCTTGAGGGCAGCGAAGTGTCGCGTTGTACCTGCTGGGGAACGAAGTACCGACTTCCATTCTCGCTGGCTAGCTTCACCGCCCCGAGCGCGTCCAGATCCCGGGACAACGTTGCCTGGGTGACGGTGATCCCTTCATCGGCAAGTAGCCGGCCAAGGTCCTCTTGCGAGGCGATGTCCCGCTCGACGATGAGCGCGGCGATCCGAGCACGCCGTGCGGCCACGGATGTGGGAGTGGTGCGCGTGGTGCGTGTGGAGGTGTTAGCCATGGATGTTCTCCCACGCGGTGAGTGCATCGTCGATGTCGCCATCGGTGATCGTCAACGCCGGCGCCATCCTGATGGCGGTGGGCGAGACCGGGTTCGCGAGAACGCCGCCGGCGCGCAGCGCCGCCTCCACGTCCTTGGCTGGCAGACCTGTGAGCGCTGCCGCACGCAGCAGGCCGCGCCCGCGCACTTCGGCCACATCGCCCCCGGCCACTTGCCGCACCCCGGTTGCCAACTTCTCCCCCGCGTGCGTGGCGCGGGTGAGTAGATCGTCCTCCTCGATGGCATCGAGCACCGCAAGCCCGGCCCGGGCGCTGATCGGATTGCCACCGAAGGTGGAGCCGTGCATTCCCGGCTGCAGCAATTCCGCGGCGGTGCAGATACCGATGAGCGCACCGATCGGGATACCACCGGCCAAGCCCTTGGCCAAGGTGATGGCATCGGGAATCACCGGGTCTTCCTCACCTTGATAGGCGAACCATGTTCCGGTGCGCCCAATGCCTGTTTGCACCTCGTCGAAAATGAGCATCGCGCCGTGCTGCGTGGTGATCGTGCGTGCTGCCCGGAGGTACCCCGGGGGCGGAACGATCACTCCCGCTTCGCCTTGGATGGGCTCAAGGAAAACCGCGGCGGTGTCGGAATCCACCGCTGCTTCGAGCGCCGGGATGTCTCCGTACGGAACGGTCACCACATGACCAGGCAGCGGTCGGAACGGGTCCGCCTTGCCCGGCTGTGCAGTGAGGGCAAGTGAGCCCATCGTGCGGCCGTGGAAGGAGCCTTCAGCCACCACCACCTTCGTACGGCCGGTGAGCCGAGTCATCTTGAAGGCGGCCTCGTTCGCTTCGGCTCCGGAGTTGCAAAAGAACACCCGGGCACTGGGTTGGCCGGTCAAATCGATGAGCTTCTCGGCCAACTCGATGCCCGGTTCGGATGCGTACAGGTTGCTGACATGTCCCAGGGTGTTCAACTGCTTGGTCACTGCCTCGGTGATGCGCGGGTCGCCGTGACCGAGTGCATTCACGGCGATGCCGGCGATGAGGTCGATGTATTCGTTTCCTTCTTCGTCCCAGACCCGTGAGCCTTTGCCGCGGGTAAGAAGTAGCGGCGGCGTTCCGTAGTTGTCCATCATTGCGCCGGTCCAGCGCTGCTGCCAGGTCATGCGGGGCCCCTCATCACAACGGTTCCGGTTGTGGCGCCGGCAAGCGATGCCACGACGGCGCCGGACACTCTGCCATCAATCACCCGGGCGCGCGGAACGCCACCTTCCACTGCCCGGAGGCAGGCTTCCATCTTGGGCACCATGCCCGATTCCAAAGTGGGCAA
>DASYOJ010000191.1:0-5952 GCA_036007925.1 Candidatus Nanopelagicales bacterium | reverse complement strand
CAGCGGGTAGCCCAGTCGCGCTGCGTCCAACACCACGTGCGTTCCTCGCGAGGGATGGACCTGCACTCGATCGTCGAGTTCGCCCGCCCACACCCCGGTGGCGGCGATCACGTGACGCGCCCGAATGCGCGCGCTCTCGCCGGTTTGCGTGTCTTGAATCTCCACGAAGTTACCGGAGATCTCGGTTGCTTCCACGCGGGTGAGGATGCGCGCTCCGAATGTTGCGGCGGTGCGGGCCACGGCTACTACCAAGCGCGCATCGTCGACAAGTTGGCCATCCCACGCCATGATCCCGCCGCGCAACCGGGTGCTGTCGATTGCCGGAGCTAGGCCGAGAACTTTGTCGGCACCGATCCAGTGGGCCGGCGGTAGCGTGGCATCGGGTGTTCGAGCGCCGATGCGGAGCATGTCACCGGCGAGGAACCCGGCGCGGGTAAGCAACGCCGAACCCATGGATGTGTCGTCCATGACCGGGACCACTTGGGCGAGCGCACGCACGAGATGAGGGGCGATCGTGGTCATCAAGTGGCCGCGTTCCACGGCCGATTCCCACGCGACATCCGCGTGGCCGGTCGCCAGGTAGCGCAATCCTCCGTGGACGAGTTTGCTGGACCAGCGCGAGGTCCCAAACGCTAGGTCAGCACGCTCGATCAGCACGGTGGAAAGGCCGCGGCTAGCCGCATCCAGTGCCACCCCGACTCCGGTGATGCCACCACCCACCACCACCAGGTCGACCTCGCTGGCACCGGGTTTGGTGAGTTCGGCCAGTTCCCGGCCACGCCGCTCCCACGACAAGTCCGCGGCCGGATCGCCGATCATCGGATAGATCACAGGCACGTGCTGCCCCCTGGATGCGGATATCAACGGAAGATGCACGGTACCCAACGGTGGTGAACAGTGCATGGCAGGCTGATGGCTGTGGATGCACAAGCGCCCGTTGGTCGATGGGGCGTCGATGCTGGCGAGCTAGACGAGCGGACCCGCGCCTTTGTTGTCCAGCGACTCGGTGCGCCACAGATTGCTCCACCTGCGCAGATGCCGGCGATCGCGCCGGCTCGAGTACCCGGTGCGGCGTGGGCCGACATCGCCCCCGGAGTGGTCATCGAAACCGACGACGCCACACGTGCTCGGCATTCGCGGGGCATGTCCTATCTGGATTTGCTCACCTGGCGGATGGGCTCGGGTGCGTTTTCGGCTGTCGATGCGGTGGCCTTCCCCCACAATCACAACGACGTCCTCGCGCTCGTGCAGGGCTGCTCTCGCGAGGGCGTCGTTGTTGTTCCGGTGGGAGGCGGTACATCGGTCACCGGTGGCATCACCCACAACGACGACGCCAGTGATGACCGGCCCGTCCTAGCGGTGTCGATGGCGCAGATGAGCGCGTTAGAAGACTTCGATACCGAATCGGGCATCGCCACTGTGCAAGCAGGTATCACCGGGCCGCAACTGGAACAGGCGTTGGACGGTTACACCCTCGGGCACTTCCCGCAGTCGTGGGAGCGTGCCTCGATCGGTGGGTACATCGCGGCGCGATCGTCCGGACAGTCCTCGGGTGGCTACGGCCGGATCGAGGACATGTTGGTAGCAGCAACCCTGGCCACCCCCATCGGTACGTGGCAGGTCGGTGGTTACCCAGCGGCTTCGACGGGGCCGGACATGCGCCACGTGGTGCTCGGTAGTGAAGGAACGCTCGGCGTGATCACCTCAGCACAGGTGCGGGTGCGCCCAGCGCCGACGGTGCGCGAATACGCCGCGGCGGTGCTGCCGCTTGGCTCTGCGGACGATGGTTTCCTTCCTGCGATGCACCTGGCGCGAACACTGACGCGTTCACCGCTGCGCCCCACGATCATGCGGGTGTCCGATGCTGCCGAAACCCAGGCGCTGTTGACCATGAGTACGCCGACGGGAATAGCCGGCACGTTGTTCTCGACGTACCTGCGCGCCCGACGGGCGCTTCCTGGTGCGCTGGTGATCTTCGGGTGGGAAGGAACCGATGCTTCGGTGGTGGCATCGGCACGTGCCTTTGCCAGGTCGGTGATGGGTGATGCCGGCGGGGTGTGGCTAGGTGCTGGTCCGGGTCGCTCGTGGGAGCGCGGACGCTTCCACGGACCGCACTTGCGTGATGCGCTGATGGATGCGGGCTATTTGGTGGAGACCTTCGAAACGGTGGCGCGCTGGTCGGTGTTGCCACACCTGCATGCTCGACTCACCGAGGCTGCGCGGGAGGCGCTCGGGGAACACAGTTACGTCATGGCCCACATCTCGCATACCTACGAAACGGGGGCATCGGTGTACTTCACGGTGCTCGCCGGTGGCTGGGCGGATCCGCAGACTGCAGCGAGCAATTGGCACCAGGCCAAAGCGGCCATCACCGCGGTCCTCGTCGAAGCTGGGGGAGCGCTGAGCCATCACCATGGCATCGGCCGTGACCACGCACCCTGGCTAGCCGAGCAACTCGGTCCGGTCGGCACTGTGGCGTTGCGTGCACTGCAAGCATCGATCGATCCCCATCAGGTGATGAACCCTGGAGTACTGCGCGCAGGTCAACCATGAACCCGCTCATGACCAAGGAACGCAGTATCGCCCGGAGTCTGGCGATCTTCGGTGCTGCCTGGCAGCTGTTGTGGCTTATCAGCGAATCAGGATTGCGAAGGCTGGTAGCGGCCGATCCGACGAGCGGACCAATGCTCGCTTTGGCGGTCTCCGTGGTGGCCTGGATCGCGATCTGGCCCTCGGTATTCGGGCGCTGGAGCAGCCTGCGACGCACCCGGGTCCTGCAGGTGGTCATCGTGGCAACTGTGTTCATCGCCGGTATCGAACTCGTAGCCGATCCGTTGGCTGTCGGAGTCACCGGGTGGTTCGTCGGAGCATCGGTGGTCAACTTGGCAGCCGGCCTCGCGGGCTTGTACTTACCGCGCCGCATCGGTGTGGCGGTGGTGATCCTCATCGTGGCGATCGAGACGGTGGTGGTCGTCATTGGGTACGTGCGCGGGTTCGATGACTATCCGCTTGCGGTGAACCTGGTGTACCCGCTGTATGCCTTGGCGTTGGGGTTGGCGAGTGCTGCGAGTCGGCATGCGCTCATGGCCTCAGCCCGACGAGAAGACCGATCAAGCGCCGATCTTGAGCGTGAACAACAGGTACGCGCCAGCATTGAGCAGACCGATGCTGCCGTGCGGGTGGCCGAAACCCGGTTGCACGAGACGGTCTTGAACACCTTGACCGCGATCGTGCGCGGCGGGTTGGGCGATGATCCCGTGACGGTTGATCGACTCCGGCGCCGCGCAGATGAAGCGGCTGATGTACTGCAACGCATTTCCCAAGGCGGGGATGTCTCCGGAGAGTGGCGAGGGGATCTGCGTATCGATGTTGCGCGGATGGTCGAGGACCTACGGCAAAGTGGTGTGCAGGTGGAACTGTCGGGAACGTTGGCACCGCCGGTCGATGACGGCGCCGCTGGATACCGCGCGATGGGGTGGGCTGTTCGCGAAGCGTTGATCAACATCACCCGACACGCCCGCGCCAGCCATGTACGGATTGCTGGGGATCTGCTGGTGGGGAACGGACACACTCGATGGCGGGTGAGTGTGTCGGATGATGGGATCGGATTCGATGCTGCGCAGGCTGGCTTCGGCGTGCAGTCCGTACTACTCGATGGGCTTGCGCAAGTAGGCGGGCGAACCCGCATCGCGGGTGCACCTGGACAAGGCACCGAAGTGCTACTCGAAGTTCCGATTCCCGAAGCCGGGCCAGAAGGCGAGGACACACCGGTGGGCGCCTTGCCGGCTATCGGTGGGCCCGTCCTCGTGGCGTTCGCTGCCTTGACCGTGTACGTCTTCGGGGCAACCTGGCAGTACGTGCGCGTGCCGCAGGCCACCATGGTGGCGTTGGCGATCTTCGCCGGGGTCGCCGGTGTCCTGGGTTGGGCGATCGTGTCTGGTCGCTATAGCCGGACCCCGTGGTGGGCGCTGGTGGTTGTCCTCGTTGGGGTCCCGGTTATGTCGCGGGTGGAGATGCTCGGTGATGCAGTCGCGGTTCCTGCGGGTGCGTGGTCCGCGGAAGCCGGCGCTGCCTTGTTGTTCATCGTGGTGGCGACCGGGCCGTGGTGGGCCGCGCCACTGGCGCTGATTTCCTGGGTCCTGGGACGAAGCGATGTCTTGGGGGAGTTCACCCAACCGGGAACGATTGTGATCGTGGTCGCGGCGATCTTGGGTTGGTCGTTGCGCGGCACTGATGCGCGAACGCAGCGCTTGCATGCAGATGCCAACGAACAACGCGCGGCATTACAGGTGAGTCGCGAGCGCCTTCTGGAAGCTGGGCGTCGATATGCCGATGTCGATTCCGGCCACGTGATCGACCTGCTGCGCGGTATTGCGGTTGGCGAACTCGACCCAGGTGATGGATCTGTGCGCGAGGAGTGCACCCGACAAGAGCGCTTGATTAGGTCCGTACTGCCCTTGCACCCTGAACGCAATGTCTTGCATCGGGACTTAGTGCACCTCGCTGTCATAGCCCGTGATCGCGGCATCGATTTGTCGATTAGCGCCGCACAGGATGTGTCCGGTCAATTCGGATTACGCGGACGAGATCAGGCGGTGGCACTGCTCGAATTAGGGCGACCCGGATCCAGCGCCCGTGCCAGTACTACTCGATCGGGTGGTCAATGCGTGTTTCGGCTCGTGGCGACGATCGCATCGGACGAAATGCTCCAGGTGCCGTCGTCGGCCGAAGTCCTCGATGAAGAGCAGGGTTTGGTGGCATATGAAGAGGTGTGTGCCAGCGAAGATGAACCTGTTTCCCCTAGTCTTAACCTCCATGACAGCCAGCGCGACGCCGCCGCCGGGGTCTGAATCGCGCACCGCCTTGGCATCGCTTCGCGTGGGCATCGTCGATGACCATGAACTTGTGCGGCAAGGTTTGCGCTCGTTGCTCACCCAAGACGGTGCACCGTCGGTGGACGTCGTGTACTGCGGCCAAGATCCCAGAGAGTGCGCGAGCCGCAGCGTTGACGTTGCCCTTGTCGATGTAGACCTCGGCCCGCAGGCTCCACCTGTGGAGGCCTCCGTCGCGATGTTGACCGCGGGCGGAACGGGTGTGTTGTTGATCAGTGCGTTCGAAGATGCACGCGCGATTCGCCAGGGCCTGTCGGCCGGAGCCTTGGGATTCGTACCCAAGCGAGTGTCCTTCGAGGTCCTGCAAGCCGCGGTCGATACCGTCGCCCGTCAAGAGTTGTACCTATCGGTGGATCTCGCGGCGATCTTGGCCGCTGCCGTGGAGAGCCCGGATCTGAGCCCGCGTGAACTCGATGCACTGCGCCTGTATGCCTCGGGACTGTCCATGACGGCCGTGGGCCGCAAGATGGGTATCTCCCCGCACACCGCTAAGGAGTACCTCGACCGAGTCCGGGGTAAATACGCCGCGCTGGGGCGCACCGCGCGTACCCGAACCGAGTTGTACGCCGCCGCGCGCAACGACGGGCTGTTAAGCGAGAAGTAAGCGCCGGCCCGGCCCACCCCGAGAGAGCCGGCCACTTTCGTGCCTTTGTCCCCCCAATTGGGGACGGCAATCACTTCCGTTTATCGGTCAGACCCGCAACCCTTGAAGTGCCGGCGGCCGCGGGGGAGTCGCCGGCAAAACTATGTCCAGGTCACAAGCCGGCCACGAGCCGCACCTGACGCAACCGCACCTCATCGTCAGCCCACCCCTCGGCCAGGGCCACTTCCCGATGGGCGCCATCAGGCCCGAAGCCGGCAGCAGCAAGGAGGGCGCGCCGGGGTTCATCGTCGGGGGCCACCCAGATAATCAGCGTGTGTCCCCCCACACTGCGCGCATGATCGGCAGCCGCGGATAGCAGCCGGGAGCCGTGTCCGGCCCGGCGGTGATCGGGGTCCACTTCCCAAGCGATGACTTCCGCATCCCCGGCTTCGGCATCGGGATCGGTGCTCGGTGCCA
>DASYOJ010000190.1:0-2545 GCA_036007925.1 Candidatus Nanopelagicales bacterium | reverse complement strand
GCCGCGGTTGCCGGACCACCATCGAGCGCGTGGTTATTGGGGTTGATGAGCATCGCAGCGAGATAGCCCACTGTCGCGATCGGGTGTGGCGGCTTGAGCATCTGCCCGGCGTAGTGCGGATGGAAGAACGGATACTGCTGCCCTGGTGCCGTCAACCGGGCCAGGTATTCACGAAGTGCCGGTTCCCACTCGCGGAGTGAAACGAGAGCACTCGGGTGGGCAGTGAACGGTGCGTAACCGTCATGCCACTCCTGGATTGCCGAGACAGCCTGGGTCCAGGCGTCGGTGAAATCCGGCTCAGGATCAAGCACGCACGGCAGCCTATGCTCTTGCCGTATGAGCGATCGCGTTTACACCGGCCCCCGGACGGAGGCGGGTCGGCGTGGTCGCGGATGGCTGCGATTCATCCCGTGGGCCTTCGCCGCGGCCACGGTCCTGAGCCAGATCATCTGGGTGCTTGTTTCCGGCGACACCCGGGTGATCGTCACCGCCATATCGGTCACTTCCTTCTTCCTTGCTTCGGCGTCCCACGCTTATCTGAATCGCGGTGCGGCCTGGACGGCCGGCTACTTGGCCATCTCGCTTGCTTACGGCTGGCTCATCGAGGTGCTCGGCACCGCCACGCAGTTTCCGTTCGGCGATTACGAGTACACCGACGCCCTCGGCCCGGCCGTACTGGGAGTCCCGATCCTCATCCCGATGGCGTGGGCGATGGTGGCCTACCCGATGCTGCTAGCTGTCCAACGCCTGTCGAGCACCGGACTCGGTGTGGCGCTCATCGGCGGATGGTTCCTCATGGCCTGGGACTTCTTCTTGGACCCGCAGATGGTCGGCGAGGGGTACTGGACCTGGAACTCCACCGGTTGGGAGATTCCCGGTATTGAGGGCATCCCGCTGCAGAACTTCTTGGGCTGGTGGCTAGGTGGCATCGCCTTGATGTTCGCGTTGGACCGACTCCCGCGCAAGACAGCGCCGGAAGCGGTGCCCAACGCACTGCTGCTGTGGACATACCTGTCGAACATCCTCGCGGCAGCCGTCTTCTTCGATCGACCTGCCGTGGCCCTGTGGGGCGGGGCCGCGATGGGCGTTGTCATCGTCCCGTGGGCGTGGCGCGTGTGGAGCCAACCCCAGTGGTGAGGCGCGCGTTGCCGTGGCTAGCCCTAGGCGCCGCCGCTTTGAGCCTCCACACAGCGTGGAATCTGCGGCATCTTCGTCGCCCACAATGCCCGCACGCTGAGATCACCGAGAAAGTGGCCGTACTTATCCCTGCACGCGATGAGGAAACACACATCGCCTCGACGATTAACAGCGCGCGAAGCCAGGAGCGGATTGACCAACTAGCCATTCACGTACTCGATGATGGATCCACCGATGCCACCGCAGCGATCGCGCAATCGATCGCCGATGATGATTCTCGGGTCCATGTGCATCGACAGCCCAACCACAGCCCTCCCGCTGGCTGGCTCGGTAAGAACTATGCCTGCGCAAGACTCGCTGAACACGCCGAAGCCGACATCCTCGTCTTCGTCGATGCCGATGTCCGCCTCCAACCGTGCGCACTGGCAGCACTGGTTCATGAGTTGCGCTCGGAAGACTTCGCGCTCGTAGCGCCTTACCCGCGCCAACAAGCCATCGGTTGGCTCGAGCGCCTCGTACAACCGCTACTGGTGTGGTCGTGGGCAACAACTGTTCCCCTTGGTGTGGCCGAACGTCGTCAATGGGGATCGATGTCGGTTGCCAACGGTCAACTCATGGTGTTCGACACTGCTTCCTATCTCGCCATAGGCGGGCATTCAGCGGTGCGCGATGAAGTGATCGAGGACGTGGCGTTGATGCGCAGCGTTCGCGCTGCAGGACTGCGGGCGGTCACACTCGACGGATCGGAGTTAGCCACCTGTCGGATGTATGCCTCGTCACGTGAGCTTATTGACGGCTACAGCAAGTCCGCATGGAAGGCCTTCGGTGGTGTCGCTGGATCACTCGCCGTCAACTACATCCTCTTAGGCATATACATCGTACCTGCAATCGCGATGATCCTCGGTCGAGGTCGAATCCGTATGTGGGGGTGCGTTGGTTACGCCGCTGGTGTGAGCGGCCGAATGCTGGTGGCCGCACGAACTGGTGAGCGCGTGTTTCCCGATTCCCTAGCCCATCCAATCTCTATCGTCGCCTTCGTCGTGATCAACAAAATCTCATGGTGGCGACACCTCACCGGCACAACACAATGGAAGGGCCGGCGAGTTCACCCATGAGCCAGGTGATCGTGATCGGTGCGGGGGCTGCTGGCTTAGCAACCGCAGCGCGACTAGCCGTCAAGGGCCATAACGTGACAGTGCTCGAGCAGGCGCCGAGCGTTGGTGGGAAGTTGGCTACGTATCGCCGTGACGGCTTTGCCTTCGATACCGGACCGAGCCTTTTCACCCTGCCAGCCGTTTACCGCGATCTTTTCTTGAAAACCGGCGCTGCACTGGAAGACGAGGTCGATCTTCAACCGGTCGAACCGGCCTTTTCCTATCGATTCACCGACGGCTCTTCAGTAACCATG
>DASYOJ010000189.1:0-1906 GCA_036007925.1 Candidatus Nanopelagicales bacterium | reverse complement strand
CCCACCGAACGGTAAAGCTTCACCGCCGCGTGGTTGTAGGAGTTCACATAAAGCGAGACCACCGGTGAGATCGATTCGCGAGCTTGGCGCACTACCGATGCCATCGCCGGACCGGACAACCCGCGTCCGCGCAAGTGTGGGGCCACCCACACCCCCTGCACCTGACACGCCTGCGGCGATGCGGCGCCCACCTCGGCCTTGAATTCCACCCGACCATCAACGATGCGCACAAAAGCCCGCCCGGCATCCACGAGCTCCGCGATCCGTGCGCGGTAGCCGTGTCCTGCTCCACCTCGCACCGGCGAAACCCCGACTTCCTCGGTGAACATAGCGATGCACGCCGGCACCAATACATCGAGGTCCGATGGTCGCGCCGGTCGAACCAACGGGTCCGTATCGAGCGTGGAGTCCGTATCCATCACCATCAAGGGCTGGTCATCGCGCACCTCGCGCGCTGGACCCCATACCGGCTCCAACAGCCGCCACAGATCCAACACCTCGGCCGCTGGCCCCACGAAGGATGAACAGCGCCTGGGCATCGCCCGCAACCGATCTGCGATGGCAGCGCGCGAAGCGGGCGTGGTGGCTACCGGTACCAAGTTCGCACCGACGTAGACCAGCGAGGTAAGCGAATCTGCATCGAAGTAGCCCCACATGTCCCCGCCGAGGCGCCAGGGATCCAACCCAGCCCAACGTACGCGAGCATCAATGAAGCAGTTCATGATCGGATCGGCGCGCAGCAGCCGTTCGGCTGCGCCTAGGTCCGAGGACGTCAACTGACGCACATGTCCGACGAGGGACTTCCCCTCACCCGCGAACGTGGTCACGCAGGAGAACCTAAACGGTTTCCACTATCGGCTCGCCGGTTTCGCCTTCCATCTGCTCGGCCAGGCGCATAGCTTCCTCGATCAAGGTCTCCACAATCTGCGATTCGGGAACGGTCTTGATGACCTCGCCCTTGACGAAGATCTGCCCCTTGCCGTTGCCGGATGCCACACCGAGGTCGGCATCGCGGGCCTCGCCTGGTCCGTTAACCACGCAGCCCATCACCGCAACGCGCAGCGGAACTTCCATGCCCTCGAGCCCGGCGGTCACTTGCTCGGCCAAGGTGTAAACATCCACCTGGGCCCGACCGCACGAGGGGCACGAGACGATCTCCAGCCCGCGTTCGCGCAGGTTCAGCGATTCCAGGATCTGCAGGCCCACCCGCACTTCCTCGATCGGCGGAGCAGACAACGAAACCCGGATGGTGTCGCCGATACCGCGCGAGAGCAGCCCACCGAAGGCAACTGCGGACTTGATGGTGCCCTGGAACGTGGGCCCGGCTTCGGTCACGCCCAGGTGCAGCGGGTAGTCGCACTGTTCGGCCAGTTGCATGTAGGCCTGCATCATCACTACTGGATCGTGGTGCTTGACCGAGATCTTGATGTCACGAAAATCGTGCTCTTCGAACAGCGAGGCCTCCCATAGCGCCGATTCGACCAAGGCCTCGGGAGTTGCCTTCCCGTATTTCTCCATCAGTCGCTTATCCAGCGAGCCAGCGTTCACCCCGATCCGGATCGGCGTTCCGCAATCGGCCGCAGCACGAGCGATCTCTCCCACTTTGTCATCGAACGCCTTGATGTTGCCCGGGTTCACCCGCACCCCCGCGCACCCGGCATCTAGTGCCGCGTAGACGTACTTGGGCTGGAAATGGATATCGGCCACGACCGGGATGCCGGACTTCTTGGCGATCGCTGGAAGCGCCTCGGCATCGTCCTGGCTAGGCACCGCCACCCGCACCACCTGGCAGCCAGCCGCGGTCAGTTCGGCGATCTGCTGCAAGGTCGCGTTCACATCGGCGGTGACCGTGGTGGTCATCGATTGCACGCTCACCGGCGCATCCCCGCCCACGTACACCGGGTGC
>DASYOJ010000188.1:0-5675 GCA_036007925.1 Candidatus Nanopelagicales bacterium | reverse complement strand
CCCCAGGATCGGGGTGAATTGGGCTGATAGGTCGCGAAACGGGGGGAATCAATGCCAACCACCCCGATCCTGGGGGAAACGAGGGTGGGGGGTGAGGCTGGGGGGCCGTAACGAGTTGGTAACGCATCGGGGTAGGGACTTCCCAAGGTCGATGTGAGGGACAACACTTGCCCGATATTGGAGCGTTCCAAATTGCTCCCGGATATGCGGGGATCCGACCGACGGGCCCTCGTGGGGGCGATTGGGCGCTGTCACAAGTAGAAGCGTCCTTGAGGCGCCTAGGAGGTCATTCATGAAGGTTAGCAAGCTCGCCATCGCCGCAGTTGCGGCGTCGGCACTTGTGCTGGCGGGGTGCGGCTCCGACAGCGGCGATAGCGCAGCAGAGTCCACCGACGACACCGCCACCAGCGAGGACTCCGGCTCCGATGACTCCGGTGACTCCGGTGACTCCGGTGATTCCGGGGGCGGCGACAACTCGCAGTACAAGATCTGCATGGTTACCCACGGCGATGGCGGCGGCTTCTGGTCGGTTGCCAAGGCCGGTGCGGACAAGGCTGCTGAGGATCTCGGCGTGGACTTCACCTACCAGGAGACCACGAACGACGCCCAGTTGCAGGCGCAGCTCATCGAAGGTGATGTCTCGGCCGGTTGCCAGGGGATTGCCGTCTCGGCTCCGAACCCGGATGCCATCGAAGGTGCGCTACAGGCCGCTGAGGATGCCGGTGTCGCAATCGTCACGATGAACTCCGGTAGCGACGTATTCAAGGACCTCGGTGCGTTTACCCACGTTGGTCAAGATGAGTTCATCGCCGGACAAGAGGCCGGTGTGAAGTTCAATGAAGCCGGCGTGACCAAGGTGCTGTGCCCGATCCAGGAGCAGAACAACATCGGTCTGCAGCAGCGCTGCGACGGTGCCGCTGACACGTTCGACGGCACGGTGGAGAACCTGCAGCTCTCGGCTGGTCTGGCCGACCTGGCGCAGAGCCAAGCTGAGATGCAGGCGGCGCTTGAGGCCGACCCGGATATCGACGGCATCTTCGCCCTTAACGCCGACATCGCAACTGCTGCCGCACTGCCGGCAGCCGACGCAGTCGGCCGCGACATGGTGATCGGAACCGTTGACCTGTCCGGTGATGCTGTTCAGTCGATCGCCGATGGCGAGCTCGCGTTCGCTATCGACCAGCAGCAGTACGCACAGGGCTACATGTCCGTTGTGCTGCTGTACCTGAACCTGCTCAACGGACACGAACTCGGTGGTGGACAGCCCATGTACACCGGCCCGGGTTTCGTTACCCAGGACAACGCTGAGTTGGTGCAAGAACTCGCAGCCAACGGCACGCGGTAGTGAGCGAGTCGGTGGGTGGGACCGAAGGTCCCACCCACCGACATCACCGCAAGTCTTCGGGGGATTTCACCCAAGTTCGCTCGTAGTAGTCCCGCGGACCGCTACCTTTTCAACTAACGAGTCAGACTCGATCGAGGGAATCCATGTCGACTACCACCGCGGTTGATGACCGCGTCGCCACGACCAGCTCCTTCACCCGGATTATGCGCCGCCCGGAGATCGGTGCGGCCATGGGCGCACTGGTCGTCTACATCTTCTTCGCCGTCGTAGATCAAACCGGCACCTTCTTCTCACTCGATGGAACCGCTCGCTGGACCGACGTCGCTTCCACCTACGGCATCATCGCCGTGGCCGTGGCGATGTTGATGATCGGTGGAGAGTTCGACCTGTCCAGCGGAGTCATGATCGGCTCTTCGGGATTGTTTGCCGGACTGCTGATCACCGAGTACAACGTCGGTGTATGGCCAGCGATCTTGCTGACCTTCGCATTCGCGGCAGGTATCGGGTTCACTAACGGTTGGCTTGTCGTGACGACCGGGTTGCCATCGTTCATCGTGACGTTGGCGATGTTCTTCTCTTTGCGTGGAATCAACCTTGGTGTTACGAAGCTGCTCACCGACACGGTGCGGGTTGCAGGGGTGGACGAAGGTCCCGATGGGGGAGTGCGACCAGGCTTCGAGAGCGCGGAAGCCGTGTTCGCTTCGACGTTTACGCAATACAACTTCCGGGTGGCTGTCCTGTGGTGGATCCTCGTCACTGTCGTGGCCACATTGGTCCTCACCCGCACCAAATTCGGTAACTGGATTTTCGCGGTGGGAGGCGATCAGAATGCCGCCCGTAACGTGGGTGTGCCGGTGCGCCGCACCAAGATCATCTTGTTCATGTACGTGTCGATGTCCTCGTGTTTGGTTGGCATCATCAGTTTGATGCGCCTGAAGTCCATGCAGGCCGGACAAGGTGTCACCCAAGAGTTCATCTTCATCATCGCCGCAGTAGTCGGTGGCTGTTTGCTCACCGGCGGCTACGGATCGGCGATCGGTGGCACGATCGGCGCAGCAATCATCGGAATGGCGTTCATCGGCATCGCCTACGCCCAGTGGAACACCGACTGGACGTGGCTGTTCCTCGGCTTGATCTTGTTCGCTGCTGTGTTCACCAACTCCCTCATCCGCCGTCGCTTCCAAGGAGCCCGAAGATGACTGAGACGACCATGAATGAGCCCGCAGCTCTTGCCCTGGAAGACGTCGGTAAGCGTTTCGGGAGTGTTATCGCGCTGCAAGACGTGTCCATGCGCGTTCCTAAGAACCAAGTCACCTGTGTTCTGGGGGATAACGGTGCGGGTAAGTCCACGCTGATCAAGATCCTTAGCGGCGTGCATACGCCCAGCGAGGGGCAGATGTACGTCAACGGCGCACCCACCACTTTCAACTCCCCTCGCGAAGCCTTGGATAACGGCATCGCCACCGTGTACCAGGATCTGGCGACCGTCCCGCTGATGGCGGTGTGGCGCAATTTCTATCTCGGCAATGAGCCCACCAAGGGCTTTTGGCCATTTCGGGGGCTACGCACCAAGTACGCCAAGGAATCATGCAAGGCGGAGCTGGCCGACATGGGAATCGACATCCGCGACCCCGATCAACCGGTGGGAACGCTTTCCGGTGGTGAGCGTCAGGCGGTGTCGATCGCCCGCGCAATCCATTTCGGTGCCAATGTGCTCATTCTCGATGAGCCGACAAGCGCCCTTGGCGTCAAGCAATCGGGCGTGGTGCTCAAGCACATCCGCAACGCAGCTGAATCGGGTATCTCCGTGGTCTTCATCACCCACAACCCACACCACGCGTATCTCGTGGGCGACAACTTCTACCTGCTTAACCGTGGGCGCATGTTGGCCGAGTACACCAAGGACACCGTCTCGCGCGAAGAGTTGGTCAAGGCGATGGCGGGGGGCGCAGAACTCGATGCGCTTGCGCATGAACTCGGTGCGGAGACGTAAGTCCTTCGCGCGTTATCCAGCACGACACTATGACGGGGCGGCCCTTAGGGTTGGCCCCGTCGTTCTGTGAGAAAAGGGAGCATTCGTGACGGTTCGCATCGCAGTACTCGGGGTCGGACGCATCGGGAAGATGCATGCGGAAATCATCGCCTCGGAAATCCCAGGAGCCACGCTGGTTGGCGTCTTCGATGTTCATGAGCCGTCGGCCACGGCAGTGGCCGAACAATTGCGGGTCCCGGTGATGAGCGTGGAGGAGATCCTCGCCTCATCCGAGGTAGATGCGGTCGCGGTGTGCTCAAGTACTGATACCCATGTCGACCTCATCGAGCGTGCTGCGAGTGCAGGCAAGGCCATCTTCTGTGAAAAGCCGGTGAGTTTGGATCTTGCCGAAGTCGACCGTGCGCTCGTTGCTGTCGAGAAGACGGGAGTGCCCTTCATGGTCGGGTTCAACCGCCGGTTCGATCCCACGCATGCCGCTGTGCAGTACGCGGTTGCGGAAGGGGAGATAGGTGAGCCGCACCTCGCGCGCATCTCGAGCAGGGACCCGGCCCCCCCGCCGATCGAGTACATCAAGGTCAGCGGTGGAATTTTCGTCGACATGATGATCCACGATTTCGATATGGCCCGCTTCGTGGTTGGCTCGCCGGTGGTGCAGGTGTATGCCTCCGGTGCGGTGCGCATCGATCCGGCAATCGGGGAAGCCGGTGATCTCGATACCGCGGTGGTCACGTTGACGCATGAAAATGGAGTCATCACCACTATCGACAACTCTCGCCAAGCCGTGTACGGCTACGACCAACGCCTCGAAGTTTTCGGCTCAGCCGGTATGGCAGTTTCGGAGAATCCGATGAAAGATTCCGCCCTGGTGTACTCCGCGGAACAACGACGAGGCAGCGTGTTGCCGTACTTCTTCCTCGACCGCTATACCGCGAGTTACCGCCGCGAATGGGACGCGTTCGTGCGTTATGTCCACGATGGTGGAGCTTCGCCGGTCAGTGGTGCGGACGGTCGGGCGCCGGTTGCTATCGGTATCGCGGCATGGGAGTCCTATCGCAGTAACGCTCCGGTAGCGGTTGATCGGGGCTGACATGCCATCGCGTTTCGACATCGCCGGCTCAGTGCGCCAGGCATTGTCCGAACAACAAGATGCTCGACGCTGGGTCATCGCGGCGTTTCCGGCGGCCGGGCTCATCACCGGGTTCGCCTTGGCCGAAGCGGGCGTGCCGCGAATGTGGGCCGGTGTGGTGCTGGTGGCCTTTGGTGTTGTGGCGGCAGCGCTCATGGGTAAGCGCGGCTGGCCATGGCGGGTGCCCGTCGCGGGGGCCGTCTATGCGACGGCATTCGCCTTGGCGCACCCGTTCGCGTTGATCGTCGGTACCTGGCCGGCGGTGGCCATTGCGGCGATCATCTCCGGTGCCGCGACGTATGAAGTGACGCCGCCACCTGCAGCTCGCGTCGGAAAGCGCCCCGGTTTGCGGCGCTAACTGCAGGTGTCGCTGGCTATGCGGTAATCGGGGAGCCGCTAGGGCAGCCAGGTGACGCGGCCACTGGCCACGCCGAAGACACCGGAGACGATTCCCAGCGTGCCGGCAGCGGTCATCTCCGCGAGGGTTGAGCTGGAGTTTTGGATTTGCTGGGCCTGGTAGCGCGCGTTGGCGGCGATGGCGTCGTTGGTGCTGGCACCGGCGGGCAACCCACGAACAGCCGGGGCGATGGCCTCGACCACGCTGTCGATGGACGGCGGAGGCAGTTCGCCGGTCTTGACGCTGTCTTCGGTGGCGATGACCGCACCGCATTCGGTGTGTCCGATAACGGCGATGAGCGAAACACCTAACACTGCGGCGGCGAATTCCAAGCTGCCGAGTCCAACGGATTCGATTGAGTTGCCGGCGTTTCGGACGACGAACAGGTTGCCCGGTGCCATGTCGAACATCGAATCGGGAACCGTGCGCGAATCCGAGCACGTCACGATCGCTGCGAACGGCTCTTGCCCCTTGCCGGGCATGTTGCCCAGCGGTGAATAGTTCCGCTGGACGGTGCGACCGTTGGCGCTTCGGGTATTGCCGCGCTCCAATCGACGAAGTGCGGTGGCCGGAGTGACCGAGGTCGAACCCACGGCCGCGGGTCCGGTGCCTATCGAGACTGCGGCAAGCGCGGCTGCTGATGCTCCGCCGATGAGGAACGAACGACGATTCACATCCATGGTCACTTCTCCCTAGGGCTAGGAGCGCATCCATTCGGGCGCGCGCCGCCCTGATCTTCGGCACTGGACTAAGAGGCGGTCAAGGCGAACCCGCGCAAAGGGGGTGAATTGAGGGGTTACCCCCGTGGTTTTTT
>DASYOJ010000187.1:0-3660 GCA_036007925.1 Candidatus Nanopelagicales bacterium | reverse complement strand
GCCCACGCCACCGCGGCGCCCACCAAGGGGAAGACGTACGTTGATTTCAGCGTGCTGGCGCGCACGCGCTCGTAAGCCAGAACTCCCCTCATCCCGCACCCCCCGTCCGAAAGCCTTGTTCGGAGTCGGTCAGTTCCAAGAACACGCTTTCCAGTGACGCCTGGTTTTGGGACAGCTCCAGCACCGGAACCCCCGCTTCGTGTGCGACGCGCCCCACATCATCGGTCGTGGCACCAGCAACGCTGAGATCACCGGGCCCGCGCTCTTGGAATGCGTAGCCGCGATCGGCCAGCGCCGACCGCAAGGTGGCTTCCGAAGCTGCGTCGGTTCGCACGCTCACCCCTGATCCATCGGCCCGAGCAACCAGATCGGCCATCGAATCATCAGCGATCAATCGACCTTTGGCGATCACCACCACCTGCTCGGCCATCAATTGCATCTCCGAGAGCAGGTGACTGGACACCAGCACCGCGTTGCCCTCTGCGGCGTAGGAGCGCAAGAAGTCCCGCAGCCAGTGGATCGATTGCGGGTCCAAACCGTTTGCTGGCTCGTCCAAGATCAAGTTGCGCGGCTTTGCCAAGATCGCCCCGGCCAAGCCCAGCCGTTGGGCCATTCCCAGTGAGAACGCCCCCGGCCCCTTCTTCGCGACACTGGCGAGCCCGAGCACCTCGATGACTTCATCCACGCGCGCATTGGGCACTTTCGCTTCTTGGGCGAGCATTCGCAGGTGGTTACGCGCCGAGCGTTTGGGGTGAAAACTCTTGGCATCGAGGTGCGCACCGACGGTACGGCTCGTGGATGAGACCTGACGTAACGAAGTGCCGTCGTAGTCGGTCTTTCCGGCGCCAAAGTCCAAACCCAGCATCAACCGCATGGAGGTCGACTTGCCCGAACCATTAGGGCCAAGAAAACCGGTGACCAACCCATCTGGGACCTCGAAGGAGAGGTCATCCACGGCCACAGTCGACCCGTAGGTCTTGCGCAAACCCGATACGCGAATCATCTGTCTCACCTCACCGCCGGCATCGATGCGCACCCTGCCAGCCGGGACGCGCACTGTGCAGGCTAGATACGGATATCCGAATTCTTAGGTAAGGCGGAACGGCGGGTACTTGTCCGTGGCGAGGAGGAATGCGTAGGCCTGCACGCGCCAGGACCAGCGCAAGACTCCCACGACGAAGTCGAACAGCGCCCGCGGATACCTACCCACAATGACGATCGCGAACCAGCCGATCACGGTGACGACGAGTGCTGCGATGAACAAGAAGAACAAGATGAAGTAGTGCGGGATCGCCAAGAACCATTTGACCAGCGGCATGCCCCGCTTGAGGTCGTGTTGTGCATCCGGGTACGGGACATCCAGGTGCAGGTTTTGCTCCTCATCCGTCGAGGGGTACTTGTCGGTGAGGAGGAGGACGTAGACCGCAACCCGCGTGGCAAAGCGAGTGAGGGCCAAATAGAAATCGAACCACCACTTCGGGTACTTCTTGCGGAACAAGATCAACAGCACGGTCACCAGGAACAGCGAACCGGCAATACCGGCACCGGCATTGGTGCTCGTTCGCACAATCTCGCCGTCTTGATCGATGGTCGTGACGATGGACTCACTGCCGGAGGTCAAGATCCCCAAAATGATGGCGATGGGTATCACCAGAATCAGCCGGAAGATGGTCGTGACCCGGCTGAGCTTGTCTTGATAGTCCAACGTCAAGGTCGCCGGATACGTGGGCGTCGGATACGTGGGCGCTGCTGTGGGCTGCGTCATGTCTTCCTTCCCTTGTTCACCTCCCACCCTAGGCCGGTGCCCCTGATCCCAGGCGGTGACGGGTGCGCCAGATGACGGAAGCAGACTTGATTAAGTCCAGAATTGGACGTAGTCTGACGCTGTGTCGGAAACGGGCGTTGCCATGCTGCGCGGCCAGGGCATGCATGTCACGCCCCAGCGCCTCGCGGTCCTCGATGCCGTCACAAACTCCCCCCACACCACGGCCGATTCGGTCCTTGACCAGGTGCGCGGGAATATCGGTTCCATCTCCCGCCAGGCGGTCTATGACTCCCTCGCGGCGCTGGTCGATGCCGGCATCATTCGCCGGATTGAACCCGCAGGTTCACCTGCTCGCTACGAAACTCGGGTAGGAGATAACCACCACCACGTGGTGTGCCGGCAGTGCGGCGCCCTCGCCGATGTCGATTGCGCCGTCGGAGATAGCCCGTGCTTGACGGCATCCAACGACGAAGGCTTCGTTATTGACGAAGCCGAGGTCGTGTACTGGGGCAAATGTCCGCAGTGCGCGATGCACCTCACGACCACACCAACACACGACAACGCAGGTAAGTAAGCACCACCACACATAGGAGAGGTACGGATGACAAACGAAAGCAAGTGCCCGGTCGACCACGGTTCGGTGGGCGTTGGCACCCAAAACGAGGACTGGTGGCCCAACCAGCTCAACTTGAAGGTCCTGGAACAAAATCCCCCGGTCGCCAATCCGATGGGCGAAGACTTCGATTACGCAAAGGAGTTCGAATCCCTTGACCTCGCCGCCGTCAAGGCCGATCTCGTTGCACTCATGACCGATTCGCAGGATTGGTGGCCAGCTGACTACGGCCACTACGGTCCGTTTTTCATCCGCATGGCCTGGCACAGCGCCGGCACCTATCGAACGAGCGATGGTCGCGGCGGTGGTGGTGCGGGCATGCAGCGCTTCGCCCCCATCAACTCCTGGCCCGATAACGCGAACCTGGACAAAGCCCGCCGGTTACTGTGGCCGATCAAGGCCAAGTACGGCAAGAAGTTGTCCTGGGCCGATCTGTTCATCCTGACCGGAAACGTTGCCATGGAATCCATGGGCTTTGACACCTTCGGTTTCGGTGGCGGTCGCGCGGACGTCTATGAGCCGGATGAGACCTACTGGGGTTCGGAGTCCGAGTGGCTCGCCGATGAGCGCTACAGCGGTGACCGCGATCTGGAGAACCCGTTGGCAGCAGTCCAAATGGGCCTGATCTACGTCAACCCCGAAGGCCCCAACGGCACCCCCGATCCGATGGCTTCGGCCCGCGACATCCGCGAGACCTTTGCGCGCATGGCGATGAACGATTACGAGACCGTCGCCCTCACCGCCGGTGGCCACACCTTCGGCAAGATGCACGGCGCCGGCGATGTTGAGAAGTACGTCGGCCCCGAACCCGAGGCGGCTCCGTTGCAGGAGATGGGTCTGGGTTGGGCGAACTCGATGGGCTCGGGCAACGCCGACGACACCATCAGTTCCGGTCTCGAGGGTGCCTGGACACCCACGCCCACCCAGTGGGACATGACCTACTTGGAGTTGTTGTTCAAGTACGAGTGGCAACTCACCAAGAGCCCCTCGGGTGGTCAGCAGTGGATCCCGACCGATCCGGAGGCCGCAAAGTTGGTTCCGGATGCGTTCGACCCGAACAAGACGCACGCCCCGGTGATGACCACCGCGGATCTCGCGCTGAGGTTCGATCCCATCTACGAGCCGATCTCCCGGCACTTCCTGGAGAACCCGGATGAGTTTGCTGATGCCTTCGCTCGCGCATGGTTCAAGTTGACCCACCGCGATATGGGCCCGAAGTCGCGTTACCTCGGCCCGGAGGTCCCTGCAGAAGACCTCATCTGGCAGGACCCGGTTCCGGCCG
>DASYOJ010000186.1:0-3860 GCA_036007925.1 Candidatus Nanopelagicales bacterium | reverse complement strand
TCAAGACGACACTGGCCAAGGTCTTCGAATCCACCTTGCTCAACGAGGCAGATCTGGTGAAGTTCGTCGAAGAGATCGTTGGAACCTTGCCGAGTGCGCCAGATTTCTACGACACCATCCGAGAGGTCAACTCCGGTAAGCAGGTGTCCGCAGAGGAAATCGAGACTTTGGAAATCGGTAAGAACCAGTGCGCGGCTTCGACCACCGTGTAATGCCCTAGGCTCGTAAGGCCATGGACAAGCAAACCGAACTGGAGATCCATGATCTGCATGCGCGGATCTGCAAGGCGATCGCCGATCCTAAGCGCCTACTCATCATCAACGAATTGCGCTACGGACCACTGACGGTCAACGAACTGGCTGAAGCACTCGACCTTTCCCAGAGCAATACCAGCCAGCACCTGGCGATCTTGCGTGAGCGCGGCGTGGTGCAAGCCGAGCGCGAGGGCGCGAGCGTCTTCTACTCACTTCGGAGCAAGAAGGTCCTCAAAGCCATCGATTTGCTGCGCGAGTTCATGGCCGAGGAACTGACTGGTTCCACGAAGTTGAAGAAGGCCGCCGGAAAACTAGCTACGAGTCGTCGCTAGTCCGGCGATTCCACGGCACTGGGATCCACGCAAGGATCTGGCCTTCATCTGCGCCTTCCGGCGGCACCACCGCCCAACCATCTGCGTGGGCGATTCCGCGCAACATGGCTGAGGAGACGTGCTGAACCTGCCGAAAGCCACCTAATTCACGGCGGCCCACCATCAATCGTGTCAACGGCTTACGTGACGCATCAATCGCCTCGGCCATCTGCACCCGGGGCAAAGCACGCCCTGCACGACCATTCCAGGCATCAACGATCGGTTCTACGAGAGTCACCATTGCCACGAGCGCACTGAGCGGGTTACCGGGCAGCCCCACGACAGGTGTTAGGCCCACGGTGGCCAAAGTCATCGGATGTCCTGGACGCACCGCCACTCCATCGACATGCAACGTCGCGTCCATGTTTTGCAGTGTGGACCGCAGGTAGTCGCGATGACCGCGCGCTGTTCCACCGGTGACGATCACAAAGTCCGATTCGTGCGCCGCAGCGTCGAGTGCCTGAGTGAACACTTCGGGGTCATCACGAACACCAATCACTTCCCGGACGAGCCCTCCGTAGGCCTCGATCCACCCGGGCAGTTGCACACCCAAGGCATCGCGGACCTGCCCGGTCTGCGGGATTCCGGACAAGACAACTTCATCGCCGGCGATAAGCACCGTGACCGCTGGTTGGCGAAAGGTCTCAAGATGATCGAGACCAGCTGCAGCCAAAGAACCGAGCAGCGCGGGATTGACGACGTCGGTGCGCCGGGCCAAGACATCACCAACGACGCACTCTTCGCCTCGAGGCCGGATGTGGAGTTTGTCAGGAATCTCAGCGGCAACAACATCGCCGTCCACGCGTGCCACTTCCCACGGCACGACCGACTCGGCTCCCACCGGTACCGCTCCCCCGGTAGCGATGCGCATCGCTTGACCCTCGCGTAGGGAAACCTCAGCCGGGGTACCGGTATCGATAGTGCCAACGATGGACCACGGCCCCGTGCCGGCCACCACCCATCCATCCATAGCAGCAGTGGCGAATCCCGGAAGATCGACAGCGGCCCGGGCATCGGCGCACAGCGTGCGTCCCAGGGCCTGGCCAAGTCGCACCTGCTCGGTGGGACCGGTGGGCATTACCGTTTCGGCGATTGCCCGGGCGTCCCACCAGGACACGTCAGACATCGAACTCCCGCGCTAGCCGCGCGATGACATCGGCTACCGCACGCGGGTCCGCACCCTGCGCCACCGCGTAACCGAGCAAGTAGGTACTCACCGGTGCCGCCGGCCGCTCGACACTGTGCGCAGCGTCTTTGGCGACATCCAAGATGGTGGTCAGATCCAAGGACCCCGGTATCGCCAACTCTTGGCTCAGTACCTCGACCCAGCGGTCCACCCGTTCGGCCTGCTTATCGTCCATCTGGTTTCACCCCATGCCCTCGGACTCCTCGATCTGCGCAACTGCCTGCTTGAGATCGGCCGGAGTATCAATGTCCAAAAGGCTAGCGCTCGATCCCACACTGACGGTCCTGTCGGTCAAGCCGGACACCAGCTGATGGAAGGGCTGATCGGTCCAGTCGCGGTCTCCGGCTTCGCGCAGCAGGGCCGAGCGCCGATACACCGCGCACAGCCACTGCCGGCGCCCATCTGCCGCTTCGGGAATCCAGGCCTCAGCCTGATCATCGATCGCCGCGAGCACTGCGGCGATCGCGTCCTTTGCCATCGGCATGTCAACAGCAACGACACCGACATACGGCGATCGACACTGCGCGAGTGCCGTCGTCACCGCAGCAGCCGGGCCGCCACCGAACCGCGGGCCGAGGATTCGAATACGGGCCTGCGGGTCGGCTTGGGTGATCGCCTCCTGAACGCGCTCAAGCATGGTGCGCCCAGCAATGCGGGTAGTGGCTTTGTCCTGCCCGAGCCGTGATCCCGCGCCTCCGGTCAGAATCAGCCAGTCGATCACGAAGCTACATGCGCTGCGTGTGCTTCCGCGTCTTGGACCGCCTGCTGCAGATCGGTTACCGCTGCAGTGAGACGGCCGTCCCACTCACCGGCCCGTACGTGCCACATGACGGTGTCGACCTCTTGCTCGACGCGGTCTTTGGGGTTGCGTGGTCCGTTCGTGCCGAGTCGAGCGACCACCCGGTCAGCCGCGGCGAGCCAGGTTCCGGCCACTTGCAGGTGCGAGACCTCTTTTGTCAATTCGCGTAACTGCGCCCCGGGGTGTGAGCGAGTGGGTGTGATCTCGTTAATGCGAGATTCGGCGGAGGACACCGCATCGAGTAACTCTTTACGCACTGCTTCGTGGATATGCGACCGTTGGATGGAAGCCCGCAGATCCTCACAGGCGTGCTGGGCATCGTGCTTGGCTTTGTAGAAGCGTTCCTGCGTGCGGTGCGGCTTGTGCTTGGCTGCTTCGCGATCGGCTCTGGAGCGTTCCCGTCCGCTTTCCCGTGGGGGCATAACCCGATCCCTCCCTGTGGCACCGAAGTGCGATTCGCTCGCCTGAATTCCGGCTCCTTTATCTTGACGTATGCGGCCGCTGTCGCGAAAGGGCTTTCGACCCTTTCGCCGGGACGTCAGTCCGCGGCCTCGGGGAGGTACACCCCCACGGTGTCCAACATGCGCACCGTGGCCGCAACCCGCGGGACCTCGTGCACCCGGAGCACCCCCACTCCACCGAGGCGGGCCAGCACGGTGAAGACCCCCTCAGCAGATCGAAATTCCTCTTGGTAGACATCGAAGGCGTGCGGCATGATCTGGCACACCGGGAAACCCAAAGATCGCAAGCGGAATGAATGCAGCAATACCTGCGCCTGGTGCTTGGTTTTCAGGATCGGATCGATGCTCGATCCATAGAAGAATCCCAAACCGGGGTCGATCGCCAGGCTCTGGACACCTCGCGCGCGGGCCTGTTCGATGCGTGGACCGAAATGCTCCACCAATGCCGGCACCGGATCCTTGCGCACCTGGATCTGCAGATCGTCGCGGACGGTTTCACCCGGGGTGAAACACATCACCAACGAGGCTTCGTGTTGCCCGACAAGTTCATAGATCTCGTCGGCATCTTTCGTTCCGGTGAGGTTGACGACCGAGGCACCTGCGCGTAGGCCTGCCCGAATCACCTCAACTTCGTAACTCTCGATGGAGGTAGGCACCGCTAGCGAGTGCAACTCCTCGATGACCGGTACGAGCGATGCGATTTGCCCGTCGATGGATGTCCGGCCGGCATCAGCGCGAGAGGATTCCGCCCCAACATCCACTACATGCGCACCTTGGGCCGCCATGATC
>DASYOJ010000185.1:0-1981 GCA_036007925.1 Candidatus Nanopelagicales bacterium | reverse complement strand
CACGGTTGCTGCGCTCGACCACCCCGCTGCGTACCTCGCAACGGTCGGCACCTCATCGCTGGGCGAAGAAGCGATGGAGGATCTGCGCGCGCACAACATCGATATCCGCTTCGTGGAACGCGTAGATGGCGCTGATCCGGTTACCTCCACGTTGATCATCACCTCCGATGGCGAGCGCTACATCGCTTTCGACGACGCCCAACTGGCGAGCACGCCACTGCCGAGAGCGCGGACTATCGACGACGCACTTTCCGAAGCCAAGGTGCTGCTTATCGATGCACCCACCGCTCCACCGGGTTCGATTGACGTGGTGCTGCAAGCCCGCGCCTTGGGCATACCCGTTGTTCTCGACGCCGAACGTAACCCAACGCTGACAGTGCGTACTCTCATCGACGCGGCCGATCATCTGGTCATTCCCCTGTCGTTTGGTGCTGACCTCACGGGCGGCACCAGTCCAGCCGATATCGCTACCTCTTTATGGAACGAGCACCGCAGTGCAGTGGTCCTCACCGACGGTCCACACGGTTCACATGCCTTCGCCGCACCGAGCGAGGCAATGCACGTTCCAGCTTTTCCGGTGGATGCCGTGGACACCACCGGTTGCGGCGATGCTTTCCATGGCGCCTACGCCTGGGCATTGACGCGCGGGGAGGAACTAGCAGTCCGTGTGCGCACAGCTAGCGCCGCAGCCGCGGTGGTGGCCGCACTACCGCCCGATGCCCCACGCGTCCCGACACAGGCCGGCATCACAACGTTCCTTCGCGCATGACGGCAGTGCTGGTGCATAGTCGCTCATAAGACAGACTTCCGTCTGGCGCCCCGACCCAACGAAGGAGCACGCGTGCGATTCGCGGAACGGCACTGGTTCGACGTAGGAGCGGTGCTGGGCATCGCTTTGGCTATCTGGCTGATCGTGGCCGGCTCCGGCATGGACACCATCACGCTCATCTTGTGGATCAGCTTGCTGACTTTGTTCGCGCACCAGGTCGAGGAATGGCGCTGGCCCGGCTGGTTCCCCGGAATGCTCAACGTGGTGCTGTTCCGCTCCGATGATCCGTGGCGCTATCCACTCAACGTTCGCAGTGGACTTGTCGTGAACGTCGTCGTCGGTTGGGTGAGCTACCTGCTAGCCGCGTTGTTCGGTGCGGGCCTGCTGTGGTTGGCGATGGCAACGATCCTGGTCTCCGTTGGCAACTGCGTGTTGCACCTGCTCGTTATTCCCATCCGCGGGCGAATGCCCTACAACCCGGGCATGGCTACGTCGTTGTTCTTGTTCTTACCCGTCAGCGTGTGGTTCTTCATCGTTGCCTGGCCACAGATGTCGGTCGCCGACATCGTCATCGGGCTGCTGCTTGGGGTAGTACTTAATGTGGGCGGGGTGATTGGTGTGATCCGCGCGCTGGAAGATCGCAACGCTCTGCCGTTCGAGGACCGGCAGGTCAAGCCCGCCCTGCGTTACGCGCGGGCTACCTAGGCGATTGGTCGCTTAGCTCGCCAAGAGTTGGGGCAGCGTGGGGGTTTGGGCGTAGCCGCAGTCGTTGCACAACACGAGGAATCCGTGGGTTCGATTGCGGACTACGTCACCTTCGTGCGCGTGGCAGAAGTTGCATTCGAAGTTGCTGAGTGTCGTATGCATGGTGCCTCCCTCATCGAGCCGTACCGGTCATTCGAGGTGGGGAAGTTGAGACGAACGTCGCAAGGCGAGGTAGCCGCGAGGGGTTGTGAAGGTGAATGTCGGCTTACTGTCGACTGAACGAGAGTGCGCGCCCGTAGGGATTCGAACCCCAAACCTTCTGATCCGTAGTCAGATGCTCTATCCGTTGAGCTACGGGCGCCCGCCCTCCGCGGTGGGAGTGCAGCGTGGAGTCTAACCGCCCCCATTCGAGGTGCGAACAGGCCGCCTTCGGGTCAGGGTAGAGATATGGAAAAGGATTCGACCGCTGTTGACCCGTCCCGGCGAGCGTTCCTCATCGGGGCCTGC
>DASYOJ010000184.1:0-3420 GCA_036007925.1 Candidatus Nanopelagicales bacterium | reverse complement strand
TGTGCGGACGTATTTGGATTCGCTGCGCTTTGGGATTGATCGGACGTATTGGTACATCTGGACGCCGGAGCCGTATGACCTGCTGGGGCTGCAGATGACGAATGATTCCGCCGGTGCTGCGGGGCTGCGGACGATTTCTTCGTGGGTTGCCGGCGGGGAATGGGGTGGCTGCTCGGTGTCCGGGCTGGTGAACTCGTGTTTGGTGCGCAAGGACGGGGTGGTCAGCGAGGTGCTGTGGTCGGACTTCCTGGGTGGGACGGTCGAGGGTTTTGCTGCGGGGGCGGAAGTGTGTGACTTCCGCAATGAGTGCTCGGCGTTGGATGGGACTTCGGTATCGGTTACATCGGATCCGGTGCGGGTGACGCCGGCGCGGGAGTTCGTGGAAGTGGACTGAGACTTCCTCGCGGTGAATAACTGCGGTGCTGCCGTCTCCTTAAACGCGAAAACGGCCCGGATCGAGATCCAGGCCGTGAACGCTTCCCACACAGCACGGGGAGCGTAACACGGGCGCTACGCGTTGCGGCAGTTTTTCTGCTGCAGGGTGTGGTGGTTGCGGGAATCCGCAAAGTCTTCGACTGGCTGATTCCATAGCGACGGTGGCGGGGTCTTCGGGCCCCGCCACTTCCTGTGATTTCGTCGTTGTTTGGGTGTTGGCGGGGCGGCTGCTGGCATAGCCTGCAGGTGTTGTCTTCCAAGGGAGAGTGTGATGCGACGGGTGATTGCTGCGGCCATCGGATTGACGGGTTTGCTGGGCGGGCTGGTGGTGGCGCCGGCCCAGGCGGCTGCGCCGAGTCCTGATCGCACGTACGTGGTCAACTGCCAAGGGGAGTTGGACTACAAGCCCAAGGAAATCGTGTTCGCCTGCGGGGACGGGGGCGTGTATTTCGGCAACATCAAATGGCGCAAGTGGAACATGAACCGCGCGGTTGGTCGCGGCACGCTGTTTTACAACACTTGCGAGCCGGACTGCGGAGCCGGCAACGTGCAGCGCTACACCAAGGTGCGGATCGTGCTGGGGGATGTGGCGACCGGGCCAGGTGAAGGGACGTTCGTCAACGCGTTCACGACCTTGACCGGGACGTTCGGTCCTGATGCGGGGCCGGCGATGGCGGAGTCCTCGACGTGGGCGTTGGATAACCCCATCGGCGACAACTGAGCGCAGCTGATTTTTTCTCAGCGGGGTGCTTGAGGTGAATCCACAGGGCGCGTGAAGCGCGTCCACAGCTTCTCATCGGCGGCTGTTGAGGTGTGACCTAGCCGCTTAGTTTCGTTGTGTTGCGCACTTGTGTTGGGCCGTTCCCTTCCCGACTCGGGTGGCCTCCGAACTTCGCCCACATCACGTGAGGCGAAGGGAAGGGGGTGTCCCCTATGACTGACAGAAGAAATGGCCCGGATGAAAATCCGGGCCAAAACTTCTCGGCTACAACGAGAAGCGTAACACGGGCACTGCGAACTGCGGCCGTTTTTCTGCTGCAGGTTGTGGTGGTCGCGGGGATCCGGCTAGTCGCTGCCAGGGCCTCCGCCGGTCATGATGATGCCATTGAAATCGTCAACGAAGACACTGACGGTGGGCAACGTCACGGTGCCCGTGAAGCGGTTCTTACCGGCCTTCTGGGCCACAGATGTGAGAAAGGAATCACTCTTCTTCAACCGCTTCAGAGCTTTGCCGTTCACCAACGTCATAGTTGACTGCAATGCCCTCTGACCTTCGGCAACGGTGATGATCTGTGGATCGGTCATGGTTGCGATGATGGTTCGCTTTCCCGCGGTGATAGCAACGTTGGGGGCGATGACATCGAAACCGCCATCGTCAACAGGGGCCCATAGATCCACGAAAGACTGCATAGTCATGCGGCCCGCATCGCGATCGGGGCGATCGGTGAACCACGTGACCAGTTGATTACCTCGAGACAGGGGGACGGTGAGCGTGAAGGTGCCCGACCGCCCACTCACCGGAGCAACCTCGGCGTCTTCTCCCTGGAAAGAAAAAAGATAGGCAGGCTGGGAGGAGCCGGCCTGTGCTTGCGCCATCGACGCAGTGGCCGCGACGCTTGAAACAGCGAAAGCAAGCGCGAATGTTGCTGTCATCAAGCGGATAATCATTTTGGCAACGTATCAGTGCCTGTTTCCGCCCGTGGGAAGTCGATCCGATGTGGAGAGCAAAAGCGCCCCGGAGGAAACTCCGGATCGCTCATGCTTGTCACCGAAGATGAGAAGCGAAATACGGGCCCCGCCGCTCCTGTTGTGGCGTCGTCGTTGTTGTTCTTAGTCGATGAAGAAGAAGCGGTACTTGAAGCGCGAATCCGACAGCGGCTTGACGATAACTTCTCCTCTTGCGCCAGCGTACTTGCCGGTGCCACCGATGATGGCGTGCGTGAAGGTTTCGGCTGGTGGCACCCCGGCGTTGGTAGAGACCAAAGTGGTCATGTAGATGGTGCTTTTACCAACAGTCAGTGCCTGATTGACGGAACGGTCAATGCGGCCACCTGGGATGTTCACCGTGGCATACACGCCAACCAGTGCGTAGGTGCCGACGGCTTTACCGCCCCTGGTCTCGCTGATGGTGCCGTTAGCGACGGTGATGTCACCGTGAGAATCGCCGTCTCCTTTGACGTCGATGGTGTCGCGGAAGTCGCGATCGAGGTACCAAACGAGGTCGGCCTTAGCGGCCGATGCGCTGGGGGCGGCGATGAGGGCGCCGGAGATAGCCACGAGGGCTGCGGTGATGAGAGTTGCAAAACGGGACTTGCTCGAAAGTGAGGTCATGGGTGGACAGTAGGGGGTAGCAGTGATGGAGGTCTTCTTGACTCTGGCTTCTCTCGCCGAGGGTCCTTTGCGCTCGTAGGCTGGTCGGATGCGCATCGTCTCGCTGCTGCCCTCGACCACGGAGATCTTGTTCGGCATCGGTGCCGGCGACGATGTGGTGGGCGTGACCTTCGAATGCGACTACCCGGTGCAGGCGCGCGAGCGTCGGATCGTGTCCACCTCGGCGATGCCCGAGGGGTTGGGCCCGCGGGAAATCGATGACTTCGTAGCCGCTGCGCTGGCGCGCGGGGAGGACTTGTATCGGTTGTCGGCTGACGCGCTGCGTGACCTGGACGCTGACGTGGTGGTTACCCAGGATTTGTGCGCGGTATGCGCGGTGGATGTCTCGGTGGTGGAAGACGCCCTCGGATACTTGGGGTGCCGGGCTGACGTGGTGACGATCGATCCACACACGCTTGCCGAGGTATTCGACTCGGTGCTGGTGTTGGGTGAGCGGACGGGGCGATCGGACGCGGCCCAGGCGTTGGTTTCATCGTTGCATTCGCGGGTGGATGCGGTGCGGGCGGCTGTGGCTGGACTAGGGCGCCCTCGGGTGTTGGTGTTGGAGTGGACCGACCCGCCGTTCGCGCCCGGGCACTGGATCCCGGAGATGGT
>DASYOJ010000183.1:0-4164 GCA_036007925.1 Candidatus Nanopelagicales bacterium | reverse complement strand
AGCCAAGCGGCCCGCCAAGCGCACGGCCAAGAAGGCCACCAAGCGGACAGCGAAGAAGGCAGCCAAGCGGCCCGCCAAGCGCACCGCTCGCAAGGCGGCGAAGCGGCCGGCACGTCGGCGCTAGTCCAACGCTTCAGTAAGAAGGCCCGCACCGTGAGGTGCGGGCCTTCTTGCGTTCTGTCGCTTTGCGGCTAACGGGCGGGGCAATTACTCGTCTTCATCCTCGGCATCAAATTCGGCGCTGCGCTGGGCTGCGAGTTCCAGTGCGTGCTCGGCCTCTTCCTGGGTGGCATACGGGCCCATCCGCTCGGAATTGGCACAACCGTGCTCTGATTCGACCGCATGATGCTCGAGGCAGTAGTACCAACTCATGGGTTTCCCTTCACAGGCGAGATCGGCGTATGCGTAAATCTACTGCGTCCGTAGACTGCTGTGCATGGGCACAGCGGTACGTTCGCCTCTCCAGCCCGGCACCCTTTCCCCTCGTCGGTTGGTGCCGTCGTCCATCGTGCGGCCGGAGTACGTCGACAAACCAGCACCGACACCTTTCGGTGGTTCCGACGTTCAAGACCCCCAGACCGTAGAGGCGATGCGCATCGCCGGCCGGATCGCAGCAGATGCATTGCACGAAGTAGGGCGCAACATCCGACCGGGCGTCACCACCGACGAGCTCGATTCGATTGGGCACGAGTTTCTGTGCGATCACGGCGCCTACCCGTCAACACTGGGGTACCGCGGCTTTCCCAAATCGCTGTGCTCAAGCCTGAATGAAGTTATCTGCCACGGGATCCCCGATTCCACCGAACTGATCGACGGCGATATCTGCAATATCGACATCACTGCCTTCATTGGTGGTGTGCACGGGGATACCAACGCCACGTTCTGTGTCGGGGATGTGCGTCCAGAGGTTGCCTTGCTCGTAGAACGCACCCACGAGGCCACGATGCGTGCGATCAAGGCTGTTCGCCCAGGCCGTCCATTGAACGTCATCGGTCGTGTGATCGAAAGTTACGCCAAACGGTTCGATTATGGAGTCGTGCGAGATTTCACCGGCCACGGAATTAGCACTTCCTTCCATAGCGGCCTGGTCGTTCCCCACTACGACGATCCACGAGCTAGCACCGAAATCCGCGAAGGAATGACTTTTACCATCGAGCCGATGCTGACTCTTGGTACCCACGATTACGAGATTTGGGATGACGGCTGGACGGTCGTAACCAAGGACCGTAAGTGGACGGCGCAGTTCGAACACACTCTCGTGGTGACGAGTGATGGCGCAGACATCCTGACTCTGCCGAGCGCATCGGCATAGCGATGCCCCGCGAGCACGACGCCCCAGTGTGGCCGCACGATGTACGGACGCTGGCCGTCGATGTGGGCGGCAGCGGCATCAAGGCAGCAGTTCTCGACCCCCACGGTTCCTTGCTTGTTGACCGGGTTCGAACGGATACCCCCTACCCGTGTCCTCCCGAGCGCCTGGTCGCGACGATCGTGGATCTGGTCACTGAACTGCCCAGTGCGCACCGCGCTTCGGTCGGCTTCCCCGGACTCGTCCGAGACGGACGCGTGATTGAGGTGCCTTCACTGTCTCGCCCGGAATACGACGCACCTGGGGACCCGCACTTAGCTGCCTTGTGGTTTGGCTTCGATCTCGGACACAGCCTCGCCCATGTGCTCAACGTTCCGACGCTGGTGGTTAACGACGCGGACATGCAAGGTTGCGCAGTTGTGCACGGTGACGGCATGGAGTTCGTTCTGACCTTGGGCACCGGGGTGGGAACCGCGCTGTTCCATGACGGCCACCTACTCCCGCACCTGGAGTTGTCCCATGGTCCCTTTCGAGACGACCAGAGCATCGACACCGCCATCGGAAACGTTGAGCGCAAAAAGATCGGCAAGAAGAAGTGGCTCAAGCGGGTTCGTGACGTTATCGAGATCTTCGACGAGATGATCATGTTCGATCACCTATATGTGGGTGGCGGAAACGCCAAACACCTGGAGCCGGCCGATGTTGGTCCGAAAGGACAGATCGTCCCGAACAGCGCGGGAGTGATCGGCGGGGTTCGGCTGTGGGACATCACGTCGGCGAGCGTGCACCACGGCACGTAGGCAACGATGCCCGTAAACTCCTCGCGTGACCAGATGGCTGAGCGCTGAGGAACAGGCATCTTGGCGCGCCTGGATCGAAGCGTCGAGCACGCTCAACCACCGGCTCAGCGCCGATTTGCAACGCGAGCACGACCTCACACTCGTCGATTACGAGATCTTGGTCCAACTGTCCGAACACCCTGAGCAGCGCATGCGCATGAGCGAACTGGCGCAGGCCACCTTGGCCTCACGCAGCCGACTCACGCACCAGGTCGACCGAATGGTGAAGCGAGGACTCCTCGAACGCACGGAATGCGAAATGGATCGGCGAGGGGCATTCGCCACTCTCACCGAAGCCGGCCTGCAGGCCATAAAAACGGCCGCACCCGATCATGTGGACAGCGTCCGGGCATATCTGGTGGACCTGCTCACCCCGGAGGAATTCGCCGCACTGGGTAAAGCGTGTCGACGAATCGCCGACCACATTCAACAAGAAGCCACAGAACTAGGCCAGTAGCGATTCCCTTCCCCGGATCATCTCCCCGGCTCACCATCTTCTAGGGTTCTTCGATGGCTTTGACGTCTGCTGACTACGACGCCACCTACTTTGCTTCGGTCTACGGAGCTGCGTCGGAAACCGGGGAACCCGAACAGACCTGGATCGACCGAGCCCGTGATCGACTTCTCCTGCGCTCCACCACGAAGGCCCTCGGCAAGCCGATCGAACGCTGCTCGGTGATCGATGTCGGTTGCGGGTACGGGTGGCTGCTCGATGCCTTCACCGGAGCTGAGCACCTGTGCGGTTCGGACATTTCCAAGCACGCCCTGGAAATGGCTCGCCATCGGCACCCCGAACGCGACTACCGTCAAGCCGATCTGCAAGAAGGGGCAGTGTTCTCCGGCCCTTTCGACATCGTCCTCGCTATCAACCTCATCGAGCATCTCCCCGAGCCAGAAGCCGGGATCACCGCCATCGCGAGTTTGTGTGCACCTGGCTCAATCGTCGCGGTCCACTTGCCCGTCGTGGAGAACAAGGTCAGCACGTGGATCTACGAACGCACCTACGCCAGCGATCCCACGCACATCTATCGACCCAAGGGCCGCGACGTGCGCCAGATGTTCGAAGACCACGGATTCAGCACAGTTCGGGAGAGCTACTTCCCGCATCGACTGCCACGCCTCACCCGTCATCTCCGCGTGCATCCGTCGTACTTGGCGCTCTTTTGTATGAACTGACGGGCTAACCCCTCAATTTTCACCGTTGTCTTTGAAACACAACTTCACTCATCCAAACTCAGCGTGTGATCGATAGGCGCTGGCTTGTCTCGCTGCTTGCTGCGACAACACTGCCTCTTGGCGTTGGTGCTGGATTCGCGGATCACCTGACATCGAGTGCCCACCGCACCTATGTCGTGTCGATTGAGCCCACGGACGGAGTTCTCTGCGGGAACGGGGCTGAACTTCGTGATTCGTACGGGCGGCCCTGGCCGCTGCGCAATACCGACGAGGTGTTCATCAGCATCGAGAACCTGCCCCGGATCTGGGTAGCCAACAGATGCGAGGGAAGTGTCGTCATCTCCGGTCCATTGGGAGCCGACGGTTTCGTACTGTCAGGACAGGGCGTCACCCTCGAGCCACTTGCGCCTGGCCTGGCGATAATCGGATCGGTGAATCTTGATCCACCGCTGTTCATCCAGTTCGTGAATTTTCCCATTGATTGATTGAGGGGACGAGTCGGCCTATAAGCCGGATTCTGTTCCTCGTCGCCTGACGACGACGATTCGGTGATCATCCATCTGCGAGTGCTGTCACCAGCACCCTGATGCGGTCTACCAGCGGATTGTGAGCGGGCCACCCATCCGCCAGGGCCGGCAAGCCGACCCACTTGACCTTGCTCCCGGTGGGGTTTACCGAGCCGCGACAGTCACCTGCCGCGCTGGTGGTCTCTTACACCGCCCTTTCACCCTTACCTCGATCGCTCGAGGCGGTCTACTCTCTGTGGCACTGTCCCGCGGGTCGCCCCGGGTGGGTGTTACCCACCACCGTGCCCTGTGGAGTCCGGACTTTCCTCGACGC
>DASYOJ010000182.1:0-2915 GCA_036007925.1 Candidatus Nanopelagicales bacterium | reverse complement strand
CCATGTGGCCGTAGTAGTACTTGCTGCCGCTTTGCCCCTTCATCACGATCTGCAGGGCTCCGTTGCTTTGCAACTTCGTGCGGTCGATCCGGCCGTCCTCGATCGCGTAAATGGGGGTACCGCGGTCAGCTGCTAGGTCGATTCCCTTGTGCTTGCGGTTGCCGCGATCGGCGCCCCAGCCATCGCCGATCCAAAAGTCCTTGGTGGGGCAGACCTTCGCACCCACGGGCTTGGGTGCTGCCCATCGACCCTCGAGGGAGTCTGGTGCGCCAAGGAAGCCGCCCCCTTCACTGGGGTGATCGGCAGCGGCGCCTGGGGCCAACGCCACGGCGAGGGCGAGCGCGGCCAGCCCCGCGGCGAATCGTCCTGCGACATTTCTGAGCATGGGGCGTGACGTTACCTTTCCGTTATGAAAGGCGCACCTCGGGGGGTCTCCCGCTCAGAGCCGGGCGCAGATGGCGGCCGTCAACCGGTCAGCCGCCGGTGGATCGAAGGCGAAGAACAAGGACGGCTCGATCATTTCGAGTTCTAGCAGGACCGGGTCGCCCTCGTTGTCGATCAGATCGACCCGGGCGTACATCGCCCCGCTGACCGGGACGGCCGCGAGCACCGCCTGCGCTACTTCTCTTTGGGCTGGCGAGGCATCACGCGGGTCGATGACTTCCGAGACGTACAGGCCATCGACCATCTCGGCTTTGCCCTCTCGTCCCAACATCGGACCTTTGGTGATCGCATGAGAGAACGCGCCGTCGATGTAGATCAACCCAGTCTCGGAGCCGGCATCCACACTGGGCACATACGGCTGGATGAGCACGCTGCGACCTGCCACGAGCAGATCGCGGGCGTGGGTTCGCGCAGAGTCGATGTCCTCGCGGGCAAACCGCTGGGCACCTTTGGAGCCTGCGTCCACCGTGGGCTTCACCACAAATTCCTCGAATCCCTTCGGCGGCGCCCAATCATGCTCCACCGATTCCACGATCGTGGTGGGGACCGTCGGGACACCGGCCGCCGCCATCTCGAGGAGGTAGCGCTTATCGCTATTCCAGCGCAGCAGTTCCGGTGGGTTGAAGGTAGGAACACCCACCGCATCTATCCAGGCCAGGAAGGCATCGCGATCATCGGTGTAGTCCCAGGTGGACCGGATCACCAAAAGATCGATAGTCGCGCGGAGTTGGCGCGGATCGGTGTTGTTCCACGGGATCCAGTGCACATCTACGTCACGCGCGTGTAGCGCTGCGACCAGTCCGGAGTCGTCTGGGTCCCCCACAGGAAGAGCCGCGCAGGTGGCAAGTCCCACCCGCGCAACACCTAGTGAACCCACCGTCGACTCGGTGCGACGCGAACTACGTTGCCTAATGGCGGATTGCCTAGCGACCGTGGCGCGTGTCGCCAACACTTTCGCGCATAAATTGTGGAATCACCCTTTCGCTACAAAGCCGGTGCCGCAGGCGCCGGATCAGAGTGTCTCTTCACGCGATTAAGGATGGCATCTGCAAGATGCTCTGCAGCCAGTGGATTAAACGAAAAAAACAACAATGGCTCCACCGCTTCCACTTCTAGCAGGACTGGAAATCCATCGGGGGCGTCGACGAGATCAACACGAGTGTAAAGAAGATCTTGATAAGGAAGCGCCGCCAAGACTCGAGCAGCTACCTCCCGCTGAGTTTCCGACGCTGTCCGAGTGTCCATCTTTTTCGCCAAGTAGAGGCCGTCGACAGGTTCCACCGGACCTTCACGACGCAGCATCGGTCCTTTAGTGACGGCATGCGAAAACACCCCTTCCAGGAAGACGAGGGCTGTTTCCGAACCTTCATCGACGCTCGGCAAGTAAGGCTGAACAAGTACCGTGTGACCGGAGCCCAGGAGCGCTCGAGCGTGTTCTCTGCCTTCCTGCAGCGCGTCTTTAAAAAACCTCTGAGCTCCCAGAGAACCGGAGCCCACCGACGGCTTAACTACAAATTCCCCGAATCCTTCCGGCGCACTCCACTGCTCGTCAGCCGACTGAACAACTGTCGTGTGAACCGTGGGGATACCCGCGGCTTCCAGTTCAACGAGATAGCGCTTGTCACTGTTCCATCGGACGAGCGCTGGCGAGTTACATATGGGAGCGGTGGACGCCTCGATCCATGCAAGGAACTCCACCAGCCTCCTGGTGTAGTCCCAGGTGGAACGAATTATCAGTAGATCAATCAGTTCATGAAGCTTGTACGGGTCATGCTCACTCCACACGACCCACTCGACTTCAATTCCCCGATCTTCGAGTGATCGCACCAACAAAGCGTCATCGGGGTCTCCCATCGGACGAGCCGCGCAGGTGGCAAGTCCCACCCGCGCGGCTCGGTGTCCGTGCGCCGTCGTCACTCCGTGACGGTGACGGCGATGTCGTAGGTCGTGTTATCCGGTGTGGTGACGGTGATCGTCGCCTCGCCTGGCGCAAGTGCCTGGGCACCAGGGTTGAAGATCGCTTCTCCTTCTTGGCGTGCCTGCGAGATCTCCAGGACGTCCGGGTTATCCGTCGCAATCGTGGTACCGATCACTTCTTCCACGATGATGTCGAGGAAGTCCCCGACCTTCGCGGTTGCTTCGGTTTGTCCGGGTTCGATGATCACCGGCGGCAGCATCTGGGTGGAATCGTCCTCCATGGATTCTTCTGCTGTCTCCTGGCTGGTCGTCTCTTCCGCGGCTGGTTCGTCCGATGACGAGGAGCAGCCCGCCAACAACGTGACGCCGAGCAGTGCGCTGGCGCCGATGGCGGCTGATGTGGTCAGTGGGTTTCGCATAGTGCGCATATTCTCATCCCTTCGCCCCCATCCGTTCGATCGGACAAGGTGGTTATACCCCTAGGACGCACGGGCTAAACATCCCGACTTCCTTTGTGGTCTAGGTCATATAACAGTTAGATCTCGTCGCCGTGA
>DASYOJ010000181.1:0-8594 GCA_036007925.1 Candidatus Nanopelagicales bacterium | reverse complement strand
ACGGTCGCGAACAGCACACCCCACGAGCGCATCCGGATGCCTGTGGGGATGTCTGGGAGGAACTTGATGACCAACCCGCAGACGAGGAACGCCACGAGCGTGAGCGCTGTCCAGTTGACGACGCGCACTCCAACCAGCTTCAAGATGTCCGAAAGCCCAAACTCATCCAAGATCCGTGGCAATAACTGCAAAACCAACAGCAAGAGGACGGCGGTGATCATCCCGCCGAGGGCAACCACTGCCGAGAACCCTCGATCGATAAGGCCGTGGACACGCTCCGGTGCCCCGAATAGCCGGGTCAACGTGGCGCGCAGCCCATACACCACGCGGGAGGCGACGTAGACCGCGACGAATACCGAGGCGATGGTCGTGATGGTGAATGCACTTGATGACCCTCGGTCGGCCAACTCGGCAAGTGCCTGCGTGGTTGGTTCCAGCGCCTTGAGCGTGTCCGGACTTCGATCGAAGACCTCGGCAACTGCTGTTTGCACCTGCTTTTGGGTCAAGAAAGCACCAGCGAGCGCCCCCACTGCCAATGCGGTCGGCGCGAGGGCGAAGAACACATAGAAGGAAAGTCCGCCGGCCACGATGCTGCCGCCGACCGCTGAGTAACGCGCGATCACTGCCTGTCCGAATTCGATCGCCTTCTTGATCTGCTCGAACACCGGCACATCATGTCGCACGTTCACGCTGGTAGCCTGACGCTCCCCTTGGCCCCCGTAGCTCAGGGGATAGAGCGCCGGTTTCCGGTACCGAAGGCCGCAGGTTCGAATCCTGCCGGGGGCGCATGTCGCGTTCTCACCAACCCCACTTCGCACAGGTTCCAGCGAGCCTGTACCCCGGGATCGTTGCGGTCTTCGTAGCGCTGCTGTTGATTTCCAATATCGGTGCCGTAAAGCTCATCGAGTTCGGGCCATTCATCACCGACGGTGGTGCGTTCCTGTTCCCCTTGGTCTACATCGTCGGAGATGTCCTTGCCGAGGTCTATGGCTGGAAGGCTGCTCGCCGAGCGATTGTTGTGGCTTTCTCGATGTCCGCACTGGCCGCCGCCACCTTCTGGCTGGTGCAGATCTCACCGCCGGCACAGGCATGGGAGAACCAAGCAGCTTTCGAGGCCGTTTTGGGCTTTGTGCCACGGATCGTGTTGGCCAGCATCCTTGGCTTCCTTGTCGGACAAATGCTCAACGCGTACGTCCTGGTGTGGATAAAGCGACGCACCCAGGAAGGCAAGTTGTGGGCACGTCTCCTCGGCTCCACCGTGGTCGGGGAGTTCGCCGACACGTTGGTGTTCTGCACCATCGCTTTCTACGGGGTCATCACCGGTGGAGACTTCATTACCTACGTGATCGTTGGCTTCACCTACAAGACCGCAGTCGAGGTCATCTTGCTGCCCGTCACCTACCGGGTCATCGCCTTCATCAAGAAGCGTGAACCCACGTACCAACTCACCTTGACCGCCTAATCCCTCCTCGCGGACATCACTGCAGCGGGTAACGACCAAGAAATTCCTCGCGAAAAGTCGCATAATCTCCTGACTCAATTGAGTCTCGGATGCGATCGACGAGAGAGACAATGAAGTGCTCATTGTGGATAGTCGCCAAAGTCGCAGCGATCGATTCCTTGGCCTTGAAAGCGTGATGCAAGTAGGCGCGCGTGAAATTCCGACATGTGTAGCAGGTGCATGCATCATCAATGGGAGCGAAGTTTCGGCGGTTGGCACTCGTGTTGACATTGAACCGACCATCGAAGGTGTACAGCGCAGCGTTGCGCGCCACTCGCGCCGGCGACACGCAATCGAAGGTGTCTGCACCTGATTCGATCGCAGCGAAGAAGTCACGTGGCTCGCCGATACCGAGCAGATGGCGCGGCTTACCTTCCGGCAATTCTTGCGATACCCAACGAACAATCGCCGCCATATTGTGCTTTTCGATCGCACCGCCGATACCGAAGCCATCGAAATCGAGCCCACCGATATCCCGCGCAGCTTGCCGCCGTAGGTCCTCGTGTTGGGCTCCTTGAATCACCCCGAAAAGCGCTTGATAGGGCCGCTGCGCATGTTCTGCGGTCAAGCGCTTGTGTTCTGCGATGCACCGGTGCGCCCACGCGAGCGTGCGATCCATCGCCCGTAGTTGGTACTCCCGAGAATTCATCAACGTTGTGAGTTCATCGAAGGCGAAGATGATGTCCGCCCCGAGTGAGTGTTGGACCTGCATGGAGACCTCGGCGGTGAATCGATGTTTCGAACCGTCGAGATGGGACGTGAAAGTAACGCCGTCATCATCGACCAGTGCGAGCCGATCCTTACCCTCGGCCACTACGTCATCGACAGTTCGTCCGTCGACATCCATGGCGAGCACCTTCTTAAAGCCAGCGCCTAGGGACAGCACTTGGAATCCGCCGCTGTCGGTGAACGTGGGGCCCGGCCAGTTCATGAACGCACCCAGGCCTCCGGCGGTTTCCACAATGTCGGCCCCCGGCTGCAGGTACAGGTGGTAGGCGTTGGCCAACAAAGCCTGGGCACCGAGTTCGGCCATGGTCTCCGGAAGCACCGTCTTCACAGTGGCCTTGGTGCCGACCGGCACAAACGCCGGGGTGTGGATGGGTCCGTGCGGTGTGGTGATGATTCCGGTGCGGCCAATTCCCAGGGTCTGGTCCATGCGAGCGCGGATCTCGAAGCCGAATACGTCGAAGGGAGTTACCACGCCCGGAGGTTATCGGGGGCGGTTATCGGGGGCGGCAGAGCGCGCGCAGACCGCGCACATCATGAACGAAAGTGAAATATGTGACAAGCGATACGCGATGATGCCAGCGGTGACACATTGACGAAAAAACTTCGGTCAAACACCTTGTGTCCGCTTGCCAAAGCCTGTTGTATTCACATCAACGCACCGCAAGGTGCGGGTCGGTTCGAAAACCGGCGGCCATCCGGGTCACACCGGAAAGCCCCTGAGTGCTGGCGGGGGCGGTTGCACGGAGCGGATCGAGGAAGATCACGAGGAACCGGTCAGGTGGCAACACCTGACGAGCCCCGCGGACTGCACACAACGCGAATGGGCCCCGGGCAACCGGGCGGCTTCAGCGGATGTTCCATGGCAAGGCCCCTCGAACTCATACTTCGAGGGGCCTTGCTCTTTTCTACCGGGATCTACCCCACGCTTCCGGTTGCCACGCCGGCGTACCACTCCGCCAAACGTTGCATTCCCTCATCAACCCCCACGTGCGGATGCCATGCCAGCAACCGTTGAGTCTCGCGCTGATCAAACCAATGCGCGGTGGCCAATTGCTCAACCAGGAACCGGGTGACGGGCGGCTCGATGCCACGACGAGCCAGCAGCGCCTCGGCGATCCCACCAGCCACGTAGGCCGGTCCGAACGCAACCGAGCGCGGATGCACCTGCACGCCCGCCGCGCGAACAATGGCGGTCACCACATCGCGCACCGGTCGTGGCTCACCGTTGCTGACCACGAGAGCGTGTCCGCGCAACGCTTTTCTACGCTCATCGGACGCGAGCAGGCCCTCAAGAGCCGCACCGATCGCCGCGCCGGCGTTGTCGATGTAGGTGGTATCGATCAATGCGCTACCACCGTCGATCACGAACAACCGACCGGCTCGGGCACGCGAAACTATGCGCCCGATCAGCTGGGTATCACCTGGTCCCCACACCAGGTGTGGTCGGATAGCCACCGCCGGGACGTCGTCTTGCTCAAGGACGAGAAGTTCGGCCATCGCCTTGGAACGCGAATAATGCCCCCGAGTTGAGCCTGGATCAGCGGGCTCAGCTCCGGCGCCCACCAAGGGCTTGCCCGAATGTGCCACTGACGGCGAGGACACCTGCACGAACGCACGAAGGCTGCGTTGTCGCGCTGCTTCCAGCACGACGCGCGTGCCACCGACGTTCACCGATTCAAAGTCACGCCACGTGCCGTCGATCCCCACCCGGGCGGCAAGGTGAATCACCGCCATGCAACCGTCGATGGCCTCGGCGACTGCTCGCGGGTCGGTGATGTCCCCGGGGAAATCACGCACGCCCTCGCCGTCAGCTCTCCCCGAGGCTGTCCGCTGCAAGGTGCTCACCTGCCACCCTCGGCCGCGAACATCATCGATCACCGCGTTGCCGAGAAGTCCGCGGCCACCGGTGATCAACACTCGCTCACTCATCGACGTCCTGCCAGCAACCGATCGGCTTGGGCCGCCAGGTGAGATCGGTCAACCTTCGCCCCATGCCGAATATCCACCGGCATCGCGTCTCTCCACAGCACTGCGGCAGTTGTCGGCACCACCGCGCGCACACGGTCGATCAGTTCGACATCGGCGAGGCGCATTCGCGATCGTCGACCCTTCGCGTTTTGTGGCGCAAGAACGACGACGACAACCTGGGTCCCGGCCGGTCCGATCCCCACAGCCGCAGCCTGCAAGCCCTGATCGTGCACGGCCGCTTCGACCTGCTGCTCGATCGATACCGGCCCCACCGGACCGGCTGGGGTGGTGATCACGTGGGCCAGCCGACCTTCGATACGAAGTAACCCATGCGCATCGACTCGTCCGATGTCACCAGTGCGATGCCAGCCCGGATTCCGGGAGGCGGCTCGCTCCACAAATGCGCAGGCGTCGTAACGAGACTTCGCGTGGTCAGCGCGCAACGCAACCTCTCCCAGAACTCCAGCCTCGAAGGCAAGTTCAGTGCTCGGATTTCCTTCGTGGTCAAGCTCGGCAATAGCCACCTCGACACCGGGCAGGGGCCGACCGACGAGCACTCCCCCGGCATCTGGAGCTGCCAGGATCTCCTGCCCAGTCACATCTGTCGCGGGAAGTACTTCGGTCATCCCGTATGGAGTGCGCAGATCGACGTTCGGCCAACACTCGCCCACCTCACGTATTAACGAACGAGACACGGGCGCCCCGGCAATCAGCAATAGCCGCAACGTCTGTGTGCGTGCCATCAGCTCCACGCGCTCAGCGCTGCCTAATGGAGCACTCGCCAAGACCGATCGAAGCGCCGCTGGGGAAGCCCACATAACCGTGCCACCTGCGTAATCGATGGCGCCGCCGAGTGCTTGTGCCGTGAGTGACCCTGGGCGCGAAGCATCCATCTGCGGGATCACCGAAGGCATCCCGACCAGCGGACCCATGACCGCCCATGGAGCGAAAGCGGCAACGAGCACATCGCTTTCATCGAGACCGTATGAGCCACGAAGCAGGCGCGCTGTCGCTGCCAATCGGGCCCAGGAGTACGCCACTGGCTTGGCGGCACCGGTGGCACCGGAGGTGAAGACGATGACGGCATCTGCGTCAGGATCGACCGGAGGGTCGAGGTCCGGTGCGGCATCCGAGGCGAGGTACTTGCTCAATTGGTCGCGCCAGATCACTCGTCCGGGTACCCGTACCGCCGCGACGATCGGCATGGCTCGACGAATAGCTATCAGATGATCGATGCGTGCTCCACGCAGCGCACGGATCATCGCCGGTGGTCGATGGGCAGCATCGATAACCACCACGGTCGCGCCGATATGCCACAGCGCGTAGACGACCGCGAGTAGATCCCCACCCGGCGGGATCAAGACCGACACCCGGTCCCCTCGCATGATGCCCCGTGCCCGAAAACCCTGAGCCAGCCGACGCACACGATCCTCGAGCAGGGACCACGAAATACTGCGCCACTGATCACCCTCACGGGTCGTGATGGCAGGAGTAGAACGATCACGCAGCTCATGCAACCTGCGCGTTGGACTCAGTTCTTCGGATGCACTACTGGCACGAATAGGCTCTGGGCCCACCTGGTCGGCGCGCTGATCACCAATCCATTCCCAGATCCCGGCAATTGCGTCGGGGCGGTCTTCGAGCACTAAGTGCCCAGCGTCGGAGTACTGCTGCACCTGTGCCCACGGCATCCGGCGGCGCAGATCATCGAGGTACCGGGGCGAGAAAACCGGATCGCGCATCCCCCACACCAACAAGGTCGGCACTTCACTCAAGGCACCTAGCCCGCGGGCAACTTCCTGCAACGTGCCTATCGACGGGTGGTCCTCGCGCACGGGAATATCGGCCACGAAATCCCCAATGGGTCTGCGCAATTGCGCCGTGGCATACGGCGCGCGGAACGCAGCTGCCGTGGGCCGATCGACACTGGAGATGGTCGTCGTACCGCGCAAGAAGGTTGTGGTGTGCACGCACACGGTGTCGCGAAGTGCCGGGGTTTTTGCAATCGCGATCAACCGGGGCATGGGGGCGTTTCGCGGCTGATGGACGGCGGTGTTGGTCAACACGATCCCGGCTAACCGATCGGTCGGATCGACCATCGAACCAGCCCAGCCCAGAGCCACCGGTCCACCCCAGTCGTGTGCCATCAACACGATCCGCCCAGAGATATCCAAAGCACCGACGATCGAGTCGAGATCATGGATCCGCTGATCGAGTCGGCGCATCCGACCCGTGCGTGCTGAATAACCCATACCTACCTGATCGATCGCCACCACGCGAACGTTTTTCGGTGCATGTTCAAGGACACCACGCCACAGGTACGACCACGTGGGGTTGCCGTGTACACACAGCACTGTGAGTTCGGCATCGGCAGGACCGCGATCAAGTACGTGTACTCCGATACTGGTGCCTTGCTCGTCGGCGATGACGACGATGCGTGACCATTCCGGTTGCAGCCCCGGAAGCGGCGGTGGCGTGCGCGCTGGTGTGGTCACCACTCGATTTCGATGACCGCGGAGTTCAGCCCCGAGCCGATACCCATGGCGGCAACGCGATTGCCGGGCACCAAATTCTCCGACGAAAGCGCCAGCGTGAACGGCACGGACGCTGGGCCGATGTTGCCGCGAGTCGGGAAGGTCTGCGGAACGCGTGCCGGGTCGATGCCAAGTGCCTGCGTAATGGCATCGGTGTGCACTTTCGACACCTGATGGATGACGTACAAATCAAGATCCGACCAATCGAACGTGGTCGCGGCGTCGGCCCAGGTGGCGACCGCGAGTTCCACACCGGCCTCCAAGAGAGCGCGGCTATCGGTTCGCATGCCTTCCAGATCCCCGAGGCACAGTTGGTTGTATTCGGTAGCCGCCCGTGAAACGCCACCCACGAAGCGATGCCCCTCGGGATGCTCCGATGCCCGACCCAGCACCATGGCGGCCCCGCCAGAACCCAGCGTGAAGGTGGCGAAGTTCTCCATGATCTCATCGCGCGTGGGCTCACCACCTTGCAGCCGCTCGATGGTGCGCTGTTGGGTATGACGGCTGCCCTCCCCGTCCACAACGAGGGCGTAATCGATTTGTCCAGCATCGAGCATCGTGGCTGCCAAGTGCATGCCACTCATGAACCCCAAGCAGGCATTGCTGAGATCGAAGTTGGTGCATGTCGTTGCCAAGCCGAGTTGTCGATGCACATCGACCGACGCAGAGGGCTCGAGGCGCTCACGGCACACGGACGTGTCGATGAGAAGACCAACTTGGGCTGGATCGACCCCAGCCTCGGCGAGAGCCTTGGCTCCGGCCATTGCGGCGGCATCGGCGAACGTGACGTCGTGCGGCCACCACCGCCGCTCGGTAATCCCGGCCAGTTGCTCGAGCATGCCTGGCCGTAGTCCCGCTGTCGAGTAAGCATCGAGGAGTTGTTCATCTATCTCGTCGGACGTAACGACCCACGGTGCGTCCACGGCCGACACGGACAACACCGCTGTATCGCGGTACTGGAAAATGGCACTACCTGAGCTTGAACCCCATGCCACGGGCTCACATCCCTTCGCGTTGATCCTCTAGCCTGCCATGGATCCCTGGAGGCGACATTTCCTGCCCCTTCGGCCATGACGTACCGTCCAGAGGTGATCCCTCATGCAGGTCGGCTCGCCCCGGCCATCGCGGCAGTTCTCCTGCTGCCTGCCGCTGTGGTTTCGACCTCCAGCGCCGCGACAGCGTCTCCGGTCGCAGCCAACCCCGCCCTCGAACCCTTTTACACCCAGCAAGCACAGTGGGAACCATGCGCCGATCGTGGGCCGCGAGTGGAGTGTGCAACGGTCCAGGTGCCGCTGGACTACACCGATCCTTCCGTGCGCACCCTTGAGTTGGCCCTTCTACGGGTGCCCTCGACGGGAACACCGCGCGGCTCGTTGGTTGTCAACCCAGGTGGACCTGGTGCTGGCGGGATGGACTTCGCTGAGTATCTCGGCGGCGTTATCGATCCTGACGTGCGTAACGCCTTCCACATCGTTGGCTTCGACCCTCGGGGGGTCGGAGCATCGGCTCCCGTGCAGTGCTTGACCGGTAGGCAGACCACCCGTTGGTATCGCACCGATCCCACTCCTGACACAGTGGAGGAACGCCGAACGCTCTGGCGTCGAGCTGCAGCCATTTCCAACGGATGCCTGGCCAGTGATCCGCAACTCGCACGCTTCGTCGGGACCGACAACACGGTCCGCGATATGGATGTCATCCGCAGCGCTGTCGGAGATTCCACTTTGAATTGGCTGGGCTTTTCCTACGGCACCTCCCTGGGCGCCCGCTACGCGCAGGAATTCCCCGACACGGTGGGCCGCATGGTGCTCGATGGCGGAGTGGACCCGCGCCTAGACGCTATGGCTGTTTCGAAAGATCAATCC
>DASYOJ010000180.1:0-2424 GCA_036007925.1 Candidatus Nanopelagicales bacterium | reverse complement strand
GGAGGAGTTGACCCCAGCGGAGAAGACCGAGATGGATCGCTTCTTCGACGACAAGGTCTTCCCGATCCTCACCCCCCTCGCGGTGGATCCCTCGCACCCGTTCCCGTACATCAGTGGACTGTCGTTGAATCTGGCCGTCGTCGTTCGAAACCCGACAACGGGTAACCAACTCTTCGCGCGCGTGAAGGTTCCGCCACTCCTGCAGCGTTTTGTCCAAGTTGGCCCACAGCGGTACGTCCCCTTGGAGGACGTGATTGCCGCACACCTCGATCAGCTCTTCCCGGGCATGGAGATCTGCGAACACCACACCTTCCGTGTCACCCGTAACGAAGATGTCGAAGTTGAGGAAGACGACGCGGAGAATCTCCTCAAAGCACTTGAACGCGAACTCGTACGCCGACGCTTCGGACCGGCCGTCCGACTAGAGGTCGAAGAAGACATCGATGCCCATGTCCTCGATCTGCTCGTTAGTGAACTCGATATAAGCGAGCAAGAGGTCTACCGGCTTCCCGGCCCACTGGACATGACAGGCCTATGGGCGATTGTCGGTCTGGATCGTGACGATCTCAAGCAGCGCAGATTCGTGCCCAAGACCGCACGCGCTCTCAGTGAAGTCGAGAGCGCGAAAGAGCCAGACATCTTGTCGATCGTGCGCGAGCGCGATGTGCTTGTGCATCATCCATACGATTCCTTCTCCACCAGTGTGCAGCTGTTCTTGGAGCAAGCAGCTGTCGATCCCAACGTGCTAGCCATCAAGCAGACGCTGTATCGAACCTCGGGTGATTCCCCCATCGTTCGCGCACTCATTCGAGCCGCCGAAGAAGGCAAGCAGGTTCTCGCGCTCGTGGAGATCAAGGCACGCTTCGACGAACAGAACAACATCGAATGGGCCCGCAAACTCGAACAGGCTGGCGTCCATGTCGTGTACGGCCTGGTGGGATTGAAGACGCACAGCAAGCTTTCGATGGTGGTCCGTAACGATGGTGACCAGCTGCGTCGCTACTGCCATATTGGCACCGGCAACTACCACCCAAAGACAGCTCGGCTCTACGAGGATTTCGGTCTTCTCACGTGCAATCCGGATGTTGGGGAGGACGTCTCCAACCTGTTCAACGTGCTGTCCGGCTATTCGCGAAATACCGAGTACAACAGATTCCTCGTTGCCCCACATTCGGTGCGCTCAGGCCTCATCGAACGCATCGACCGGGAAATCGAGCACCAGCGAGCAGGCAGGCCCGCCGGGATCCGGTTTAAATGCAACGCCCTCGTCGATGAAGAGACGATCGATGCCCTGTACCGGGCGTCTTCGGCTGGGGTTCCGGTTGATGTGTGGGTGCGCGGCATTTGCTCCCTTCGACCTGGAATGCCTGGCATCAGTGAAACCATCCGAGTGCGCAGCATCCTGGGACGGTTCCTGGAACACTCGAGGGCTTTTTGCTTCACGAATGGTGGCAACCATTCGGTGTGGATCGGTTCGGCCGACTTGATGCATCGAAATCTGGATCGGCGCGTTGAGACCCTCGTGAGTCTTGCCGATCCTGAACATATCGCTGAGGTCTACGAGTTGTTCGATCTTGCCTTCGATGCCGGTACCGCAGCGTGGGATCTCGATGTCAATGGTCGATGGCACCACCGATTCCGTGATGACTCCGGCGAACCCCTGCTAGACCTGCAGGAGTACTTGATCACCACGAAAAGTAAGCGCGCGAGCGCGCTGGGGAGCGCGTGAGCGCGCCAACATCGCACCGCGAGGTCGAGTTCAAGTTTCGGGTACCCGAGACCACCGACCTGGACGTGCGCGGGCTCCTGGCCGGCCAAGGTCTCGATGTTGTCGATCACGATCCGCGATCGATGACCGCCACCTACTTCGACACTCCACGGCTGTCCCTGCTGCGATGGGGCATCACCTTGCGCACTCGACAAGGGGGCGGAGACGATGGCTGGCACATGAAGGTGCCCGCCGAACCCTCGGGGAGTGGCTCCACTCGCGATGAGATTCGAGTCGACAGCGCTGCTACATCGATTCCCAGCGAACTCGCCTCTCTTGTGTCCCCGTTGACTCGCCGCCAGGAACTCCAGCCGATGGCCGTCGTTCGAACCCAGCGGCGCCCGTTTGTCATCTGTGACGCCTCGGGGCTGGAGTTGATCGAGGTAGTCGATGACTTCGTGGATGTCGATTCGCAGGCCGATGCCGCATCGGCGTCATCGTTCCACGAAGTGGAGGTGGAGTTGTTGGTAGACACCAAGCCTTCACGCAAGGTTGCAGCGGTGATCTCCCGCTCCTTGATCGATGCAGGTGCGCGGCCGAGTTCGATAAGTAAGGCCGCTCAGGCTCTTGGGGCAGCAGCCGGTGATCCGCCCGATGTACCCGCTTTGCCATTTCCCGATTCCACGGCCCCAGCTATCGACGCACTTCAGGCGATC
>DASYOJ010000179.1:0-4978 GCA_036007925.1 Candidatus Nanopelagicales bacterium | reverse complement strand
TACGCTCTTTCCCAGGAACCAACGTTGATTGCCGCGCACCACACCCGGCCCGTCCTTGCCGTCCCCGTCCCAGTCACCGGCAATCGGCGTATCGCCGGCTTGACCAAAAGCGAACGTTCGGGTGCCTTCACCATTAGGTCGCGGCACTATCCATGTCGAACCCCGCACCACTCCCGGTTCGTCGATTCCATCGCCGTTCCAATCACCAACCACCGGTATATCGCCGCGCTCCCCGAACTGATACGTCTCTTGCTTGCCGGTGGAATCGCGCCAATTCCAGATGCCGTCACGAAAAGTCGCGATATCGGCTTTGCCATCACCATCACGGTTACCAGTGAGCGGGATATCGCCCTCGGATCCCAGCGATGCGAATCCTTCCCACGTTGAGCGGCCGATAGCTGCGTTCGTGATCAACCATTGCCCCGCTGCGAAAACCCCGGGGGTGGCAACACCATCACCGTTCCAGTCGGCAAGCAGCGGCATGCCCTGCGTTGTCGGCATCTTGACGCGGGTGCGCGAGTTTCCAGCGGGCGAGGAGCTCAAGGTGATCCACAGACCGTTCACGGCAGAGCCAACGGCTGGAATCGACCGCGGCTGCGCGACCCCAAGTTCAACATTTCCCGGCGCCGGCAGATCGGGCAGGTTGGGGGCCTTGTTGATGCGCTCCGGCGCGGCCACTCCCACGGGAGCCGTCAGCCCGAGGCCGACGATTCCGACCACCACCGCCGTCATGGCGCGGCGACCCCACGAAAGGTGCACGCGACATCACTCACTTAGAAACGGCTTCGGGTGGGAAGACTCCCCATGGTAGGCAGCCGGGTGTCCCCCCGCGGGCGCACCGGGGCCGCAACTTGGTCGTTTGCTGTCCGTGTTATACCCTGGGGGGTATGAAGACAAGCATTCGTCGTACCGGCGTCGCCGCACTGGCTGCCAGCGCCCTCGCCCTGACCGTCTCCCTCGCGGGCTGCTCCTCGGACTCCGATTCGACCAGCAGCGAATCGACCGGCGGGGAGTCATCGGAAGTCCAAGGGCCCGCCGCTGTGGTCGCAACTCCCGAAGCGCCTGTGCGAGTCGGTGTTCCCGAGTTCGCCGAGATAGTTACCGATCCGAGCGTGACGATCGTGGATGTGCGCACCCCCCAGGAATTCTCCGAGGGCCACATCCAAGGAGCGGTGAACATCCCCGTCGAGCTCCCTGACTTCATGGACCGTGTGTCCGAACTCGATACCGAGGGCACATACGCCGTCTACTGCCGCAGCGGTAACCGCTCGCAGCCGGCCGTCCAGGGCATGGCCAGCGCCGGCATCAACGGCATTTACGAACTCGAAAGCGGCACCACCGGCTGGACGTCCGAGGGGCAACCGCTCGTTCAGTAGTTACCCTGGAGAGGTGAGACTTCCCCGCAATCTCATCTCCGCGACAGTTGTCGGTCTTGCCGTCAGTGTCCTTACTACAACGACGTCCCATGCGAGTTCGCTACCGATCCCGCAGGGTCAGGTGGGGGATGCGCGCCAGGTGATCGTGGTGACTGCTCCGTCGTGGAAGGCCACCGAAGGAACCCTCGCCACGTACGAGAAGCGTGGTGGTCAATGGCGTGTGGTGAAGCCCGAGATGCGCACGCAACTCGGTTACGGCGGGATGGTCCGTGGTGATCGAAGACGCCAAGGAACCGGCACCACGCCCACCGGTGTCTACGAGATTCTCAGCGGCTTCGGCCGCAAGGCCGATCCAGGCACCGAGCTCGACTACATCCGGGTCGATCGCAACGATGCCTGGACCTACAACCCGAAGGTGCCCAGTACGTACAACGTCTTCCAAGATGCAGATAGATCCTGGAAGTCCTACGGCGGTTACGTCGAGGAACTGTGGGACATGGGTATGCAGTACGACTACGTAGCCGTCCTGGACTACAACCTGCCCGAGGGGCCGATCCGCACCGGCGCTAAAGGCGTACGGCGCTCGAGTAATCCGCCGGACACACGCCGTGGCGGCGGCATCTTCTTGCACGTCGACAACGGCAACAAGACGGCGGGCTGCATCGCGGTGAAGAAGAAGCAGATGCGCGAGATCATGCAGTGGCTGGATCCTGATAAGGATCCGGTCATCGTCATCCGCGTGGACTAACTACAGATCAACAGCGTCCGCTAAGGCGGGAAACTCCGCGCGCCACTTCGATACCGCCGATGGATCAATGGTGGCATGCAGGATGTTTTCCACGGCCCCATCTCGCGCTACAACCGATCCCATCGGATCAATCACCGCACTGTGGCCGCCCAGTTCCACACCCTTTTGCGTCCCCACTTGATTACACGCGATCACCCAAGCTTGGTCCTCGATCGCCCGTGCTTGAACAAGGACGTCCCACGCCTCGATGCGCTTGGTCGGCCAACCGGAAGTGATGAGGAATGCTTGAGCACCCTTGTCCGTGAGTGCTCGAAACTGTTCGGGGAAGCGAGTGTCGTAACAGGTGGCAAGTCCGGTCGGGCCTAAGGGGGTCTCGACCACTACGAGTCCGTCGCCTGCGGACATGAGTTCAGCTTCTCCGCCATAACCGAAGACATGGATCTTGCGATACGTGGCAGCCAGCGAGCCATCCGGCCTGAAGAGCACGCTGGTGTTGAAGTGCTGGCCGCTCTCGGTGATCTCCGCGAAAGATCCACCGTGCAGCCACACGCTGTGCGTGCGGGCGATGTCCGACATTCGTGAGACCAGGTCGCAATCGAAGGGCTGTGCATGCTCGCGGGCGCAGTCCAGATCGAAGGCCGCGGTGCTCCACAACTCAGGGAGCATCACCAAATCCGCTTGCTCACAGGCGCGATCGGTTTCGGCAAGTACTCGATCGATCCGGGCGCCAAAACCCTCGGTAGAACTGCAGTCGGCCTGCACCAAGGCCACCCGAACTCCAGACGCGCTCACCCACCCCACGCTACCCGCGAACGGGCACTCCTGACCCCGCGAACGGGCACTCCTGACCCCGCGAACGGGCAATGGCGGCGAATTCGGACACGAATTCCGCGATCGGCCTAGCCTGATGCAGTGCGCGGCAACGATCCGGGAGAGCAACCTCGAGACTGGACTCAGGCGATCAACAATTTCGGAGCGCTTGTGGAGTCCGAAGCCGACTGGTCGAGACCCACAACCTGTCCGGGTTGGACGATTGCTGATCTCGTTTCACACACCATCGATCTAGAGGCAATGCTTGCGTCCGACCCACGGCCTCAGCACAACCCGGATTGGTCGGTATTGCCGCATGTGAAATCCGACTTTGGGCGAGTAACGGAAGTCGGCGTTGATTACCGGCGCGGTCGCAGCAAGCAAGAACTGCTGGGCGAACTCACCGATGCCCACTCCAGGGCACGCGAACGCATTGAGGCCTTAGAACCTGATGCCTCTCTTCCATGGCTACGAGGTGATACTCCACTTCCCCAAGTCTTGAGCATGCGTACGTATGACATCTGGGTGCACGAACAAGACATCCGCATCGCCACCGGAAATAACGGCAACCTGACCGGTCCCGGCTCAACAGACGCCATGCAATACCTCACGGCGGGCTTACCGAAAGTGTGGGGCAAAGGAGTTGGTGCTCCTGCTGGCTCGGTGCTCCACGTGCGGATCACCGAGCCAGGTCTGACCGGCAAATTCTGGGTGCGGATGAATCAAGATGGCAAGGCTGCTTTCATCGAGAAAACCGCAGACGCCGATGTGACAGTGACGCTGCCGTGGCTCTCGTTCGTCATGTTGGCCGGTGGTCGCGCCACGGAGACCAATGTCGCGGAGTCCGTCGTTGTTACAGGAAACGAGGAGTTGGGTGCTCTGCTGATTGATCGAATGGCTGTCACGCCCTAACAATTTGCCCGTTCGAGGTCCTGAGACTGCCCGTTCGGCGTCGGAAAAGTGCCCGTTCGGCATACTGGGGGGGTGTCGAATATCCGGGTGTTCCTCCTCGACGACCACGAACTCGTTCGGCGTGGACTAGCCGACCTGCTGGGCGTGGAGTCCGACATCGAGGTGGTGGGTGAAGCCAGTTCGGTAGCCGAAGCGATGGTTCGCATCCCCGCCACCAAGCCGGACGTAGCCGTCTTGGACGTTCGACTCCCCGATGGCAGCGGCGTGGAGGTCTGTCGGGATATTCGCTCGGACCTCCCGGACGTGAAGTGCTTGATGCTGACGTCGTTTTCCGACGACGAAGCCTTGTTCGATGCCATCATGGCCGGCGCAAGTGGGTATGTGCTGAAGGAGATCCGCGGCAACGATCTCATCGATGCAATACGTCAAGTGGCTGCCGGCAGGAGTCTGCTCGATCCTTCGCTGACCCAAAAGGTTCTCGAGCGACTGCGCAAAGGCAATGAGGAAGACGAGCGCCTTGCGGCGCTGTCGGACCAAGAGCGCAAGATTGTGCTGCTCATCGGCGATGGCATGACCAACCGCCAGATCGGTGAAGAACTACATCTGGCGGAAAAGACGGTGAAGAACTACGTCTCGAGTCTGCTCGCCAAACTTGGTATGGAACGACGCACCCAAGCCGCCGCGTTCATCGCGCGAATGGACGTTGAGAAGAACTCCTAAGCCGGAGCCCGCCACACAACGCGCGTCCCACCTTCGGGCGAAACACGCTCCGACCGACAATCACCACCGAGTTCTGCCGCACGAGCCGCGATGTTCGCCATCCCGGAACGCCGTGCAGGGCCTTCCTCAGGTAGACCGATGCCATCATCCGTAGCGGTGAGCACGACGAAATCACGTTCCAGTGCGACCACCACATCCACCTGCGATGCCTCGGCATGCTTGGCGGCGTTTGTTAACACCTCGCGTAAAGCAGCAACCAAGTGCTCACCGATGTTATCCGAAATTCCCGAGTCCACTGGTCCAACGAACCGCACCGCTGGCTCGAACCCAAGCGAAGCTGCGGACTGTGCCGTTTCCCGCATCACTCGCCCACGTAACGTGGAATTGGGGCCTTCGACTGGCTCATGCAGGG
>DASYOJ010000178.1:0-1507 GCA_036007925.1 Candidatus Nanopelagicales bacterium | reverse complement strand
TCTGAGCATGGGGCGTGACGTTACCTTTCCGTTATGAAAGGCGCACCTCGGGGGTCTCCCACTCAGAGCCGGGCGCAGATGGCGGCCGTCAACCTGTTGGCGGCTGGTGGATCGAAGGCGAAGAACAAGGACGGCTCGATCATTTCGAGTTCTAGCAGGACCGGGTCGCCCTCGTTGTCGATCAGATCGACCCGGGCGTACATCGCCCCGCTGACCGGAACGGCCGCGAGCACCGCCTGCGCTACTTCTCGTTGGGCCGGCGAGGCATCACGCGGGTCGATGTTCTCTGAGACGTACAGGCCATCGACCATCTCGGCTTTGCCCTCCCGTCCCAGCATCGGACCTTTGGTGATGGAGTGAGAGAACGCACCATCGAAGTGGATCAACGCGGTTTCTGAACCGGAATCGACGCTCGGTAGATACGGCTGAATAAGCACGCTGCGACCTGCGCTGAGCAGCTCGCGGGCGTGGGCTCGTGCATCGTGGATGCCCTCGCGGGCAAACCGCTGGGCACCTTTGGAGCCTGCGTCCACCGTGGGCTTCACCACGAATTCCTCGAATCCCTCCGGCGGCGCCCACTCCTGGTCCACCGATTCCACGATCGTGGTGGGGACCGTCGGGACACCGGCCGCTGCCAACTCGATGAGGTAGCGCTTATCGCTATTCCAGCGCAGTAGTTCCGGTGGGTTGAACGTAGGAACATCCACCGCATCTATCCAGGCCAAGAAGGCACCGCGATCATCGGTGTAGTCCCAGGTGGAACGGATCACCAAGAGATCGATGGTCGCGCGCAGCTGGCGCGGATCGGTGTTGTTCCACGGGATCCAGTGCACATCTACGTCACGCGCGTGCAGTGCTGCGACCAGTCCGGCATCGTCTGGGTCCCCCACGGGAAGAGCCGCGCAGGTGGCAAGTCCCACCCGCGCGGCTCGGTGTCCGTGCGCCGTCGTCACTCCGTGACGGTGACGGCGATGTCGTAGGTCGAGTTATCCGGTGTGGTGACGGTGATCGTCGCCTCACCTGGCGCAAGTGCCTGGGCACCGGGGTTGAAGATCGCTTCCCCTTCTTGGCGTGCCTGCGAGATCTCCAGGACGTCCGGGTTGTCCGTCGCGATCGTGGTGCCGATCACTTCCTCCACGATGATGTCGAGGAAGTCCCCGACCTTCGCGGTTGCTTCGGTTTGTCCCGGTTCGATGATCACCGGCGGCAGCATCTGGGTGGAATCGTCTTCCATGGATTCCTCCGCTGTCTCCTGGCTGGTCGTCTCTTCCGCGGCTGGTTCGTCCGATGACGAGGAGCAGCCCGCCAACAACGTGACGCCGAGCAGTGCACTGGCGCCGATGGCGGCTGATGTGGTCAGTGGGTGTCGCATAGTGCGCATATTCTCATCCCTTCGCCCCCATCCGTTCGATCGGACAAGGTGGTTATACCCCTAGGACGCACGGGCTAAACATCCCGACTTCCTTTGTGGTCTAGGTCATATAACAGTTAGATCTCGTCGCCGTGA
>DASYOJ010000177.1:0-21285 GCA_036007925.1 Candidatus Nanopelagicales bacterium | reverse complement strand
CGTCGTGTACTTGCCCGAGGGCAAGGACATGGTCATGCCGGGCGACAACACTGACATGCGCGTCGAGCTAATCCAGCCCGTCGCCATGGAGGAGGGTCTGCGTTTCGCGATCCGTGAAGGTGGCCGCACCGTGGGTGCTGGTCGCGTCACGAAAATCCTGAACTAAGGATCCACAACCGCTTCGTGGTGGGCGGTGAGACCCACCGCCCACCACGAGACATAAGACTGCACGACCGCACCACCCCGGCTCGACTATTTGGCGCAGGAACGAGAAGAAGGACGGCAAGCCACCATGGCGGCACAAAAGATCCGCATCAGGCTCAAGGCCTACGACCACGAGGTGATCGACTCCTCGGCGAAGAAGATCGTCGAGACGGTCACCCGTACCGGCGCGCAGGTGGCCGGCCCGGTGCCGCTGCCGACGGAAAAGAACGTCTACTGCGTGATCCGTTCGCCGCACAAGTACAAGGACAGCCGCGAGCACTTCGAGATGCGTACGCACAAGCGCTTGATCGACATCCTCGATCCGACCCCTAAGACGGTCGATTCCCTCATGCGCCTCGACCTGCCCGCCGGTGTCGACATCGAGATCAAGCTGTAAGGGACCTGCGATGGCGAAGACGATGAAGGGTGTACTGGGCTCCAAGCTCGGGATGACCCAAATGTGGGACGAGAACAACAAAGTCGTCCCGGTGACCGTAGTCAAGGTCGGTCCCTGCGTGGTGACGCAGGTCCGCACACCGGAGATCGACGGCTATAGCGCCGTGCAGTTGGGCTTTGGCGCTATTGACCCGCGCAAGGTCAACAAGCCAATGAGCGGACATTTCGAGAAGGCCGGAGTCACGCCGCGGCGACACCTCGTTGAACTGCGCACGGACGATGCGTCGGAGTACACCCTCGGACAAGAGCTCGGCGCGGATGTCTTCGAAGCCGGCCAACGTGTCGACATCACCGGCACAACCAAGGGCAAGGGATTCGCGGGCGCGATGAAACGCCACGGGTTCCACGGCTTGCGGGCCTCCCACGGTGTCAAGCGCAAGCACCGCTCGCCCGGTGCAATTGGTGGCTGCGCAACCCCAGGTCGCGTGTTCAAGGGTCTGCGCATGGCCGGCCGAATGGGCGGCGATGTCCAAACCACGCAGAACCTCACCGTTGCAGCGGTCGACCTCGACAAGGGTCTGCTGCTCGTCAAGGGCGCCATCCCCGGACCCAAGGGCGGCCTCGTGCTGATCACGTCGGCCGTGAAGGACGCCGTTAAGGAGGCCAGCGCATGACCTCGATCCAGGTACTCGACCCAGCCGGCAAGGCCACCGGGTCCGTTGATCTCCCCGCGGAGATCTTCGACGTGCAGGTGAACGTGCCGCTTATCCACCAGGTGGTCGTCGCGCAGCTCGCCGCAGCTCGGCAGGGCTCTCACGACACCAAGACCCGCGCTGAAGTGCGCGGTGGTGGCCGCAAGCCCTACAAGCAAAAGGGCACCGGGCGCGCTCGGCAGGGTTCTACTAGGGCTCCGCAGTTCGCTGGCGGTGGCACGGTCCATGGCCCCACTCCCCGCGACTACTCCCAGCGGACACCGAAGAAGATGAAGGCGGCTGCGTTGCGCGGTGCCTTGTCCGACCGGGCGCGTGATGGCCGCATCCACGTCATGACCTCGTTTGCCGCTGGCGACTCTCCGTCCACCAAGTCCGCGGTCGCGGCACTCGCGGCGCTTGGAGCTGAGGGCGCGATTTTGGCGGTAATCACCCGGGATGAAGACGATTCCTGGCTCAGCTTGCGAAATCTGCCCGACGTTCTCGTCTTGGCGCCGGACCAACTCAACACCTACGACGTCCTCACCAACGATCACATCGTGTTCACCGAGACCGCTTTGGCGGCGTTCTTGGCCGGACCGGTGTCGGGTAAGGGCGCCAAGGCTGTCGCGAGCGAGAGCGAGGTCACCGCATGAGGATCACCGATCCCCGGGATGTGTTGATCGCCCCGGTCATTTCCGAGAAGAGCTATGGGTTGCTCGACGAGAACAAGTACACGTTCCTCGTGGCTCCCGATGCGAATAAGACGCAGATCAAAGTGGCGGTTGAAGAGGTCTTCGGCGTCAAGGTGACCGGCGTTAACACCAACAACCGCGAAGGCAAGCGGGTGCGAACCCGCTATGGCTGGGGTCGTCGGGCGTCTACCAAGCGCGCGATCGTCACCGTCGCCACCGGCGAGCGGATCGACATCTTCGGAGGACCGGTCTCCTGACCGGCGCGAGACGAATAAGCGAGGAACGGACACACCATGGCAATCCGTAGGTACAAGCCAACGACCCCCGGTCGTCGTGGCTCCAGTGGTGCCGATTTCGTTGAGGTCACGCGGTCGGAGCCGGAGAAGTCTTTGCTGCGCCCGCTGCCCAAGAAGGGCGGTCGCAATAACTCCGGCAAGATCACGACTCGTCATCAAGGTGGCGGTCACAAGCGTGCCTATCGCGTTATCGACTTCAAGCGAGCTGATAAGGACGGTGTGCCCGCCAAGGTTGCGCACATCGAGTACGACCCCAACCGCACTGCGCGCATTGCGCTGCTGCACTTTGCTGATGGCGAGAAGCGCTACATCATCGCGCCGGAACGGCTCAAGCAAGGCGATCGGGTCGAGACCGGACCTGGAGCTGACATCAAGCCAGGTAACAACCTGCCGATGCGCAACATCCCGGTCGGCACCGTGATCCACGCGGTGGAGATCAAGCCCGGCGGCGGAGCCAAGATCGCACGCTCGGCTGGCTCGAGTGTGCAGCTCGTCGCGAAAGACGGCCCCTATGCCCAGTTGCGGATGCCTTCGGGTGAGATTCGAAACGTTGATCTTCGATCACGAGCCACTATCGGTGAAGTGGGTAATGCCGAGCAGTCCAACATCAACTGGGGGAAGGCTGGCCGGGCTCGCTGGAAGGGCAAGCGGCCGACTGTTCGCGGTGTTGCCATGAACCCGGTCGATCACCCGCACGGTGGCGGTGAGGGTAAGACTTCCGGTGGACGTCACCCGGTCAACCCGGCTGGACGGCCCGAAGGTCGCACCCGCAAGGCCAAGAAGCCCAGCGACAAATTCATCGTCCGACGCCGCAAGACCGGCAAGAAGCGCTAGGGGATCACGACATGCCACGTAGTTTGAAGAAGGGTCCGTTCGTCGACGGTCATCTGCTGAAGAAGGTCGACGTCCAAAACGAGTCTGGGTCCAAGAACGTCATCAAGACCTGGTCTCGCCGTTCGATGATCATCCCGGCGATGCTCGGCCACACGATTGCGGTGCACGACGGCCGCAAGCACGTTCCGGTCTTCATCTCCGAAAACATGGTCGGGCACAAGCTCGGGGAGTTTGCTCCGACCCGCACCTTCAAAGGCCACATCAAAGACGACCGAAAGGCCAAGCGCCGCTAGGCGCATGGCCGTACGTAGCTAACCGCAACGCGACATCAGATACGCAACGAGCAAGGGGAAAACGATGGAAGCCAGGGCCCAAGCGCGGTACGTCCGCGTCACGCCCATGAAGGCACGTCGGGTCATCGACCTCATCCGTGGGATGCAGGCGGGCGATGCCCAAGACGTCCTGAGGTTCGCGCCGCAAGCGGCCAGCGAACCGGTGGGCAAGGTGCTTGCGAGCGCGATTGCGAACGCGACGAACAACCATGGCATGGACGCGCGTGATCTCGTCGTTGCGCAGGCCTTCGTCGATGAAGGCCCCACCTTGAAGCGGATCCGTCCCCGTGCCCAGGGCCGGGCGTTCCGAGTGGGTAAGCGCACCAGCCACATCACGGTGATCTTGTCTGACGGCACTGCGGTGGTCGAAGCGATTCCAGCGCCGAAGGCTTCCAAGCGCACTGCGGCTGAGCAGGCTCCCGCGACGCAGCCGACGCCTTCGCAGGACTCCGAAGCATCGGAAACGGTCGAGGAGCAAACGCCAGCGGCGAAGAAGACCGCAAAGAAGACTGCCAAGAAGACGGCGTCCAAGACCACGGCAAAGAAGGCCGCGCCAGCTGCGAAGAAGTCAGCCGAGAAGGCTGCGCCAGCTGCGAAGAAGACGGCCAAGAAGGCCGCCAAGAAAACGACAGAACAGACCCCGGCTAAGGAAGAGGACTGATCGTGGGACAAAAGATCAACCCGCACGGCTTCCGGCTGGGCATCACGACCGATTTCACCTCACGGTGGTTCGCTGACGACGTCAAGAAGGGTCAGCGCTATCGCGACTACGTCGAAGAGGACGTGAAAATCCGCAAGCTGCTGAGCCAGGGTATGGAGCGCGCCGGTATCGCCAAGGTGGAGATCGAGCGCACCCGTGAACGAGTCCGGGTAGATATTCACACCGCTCGTCCGGGCATCGTCATTGGCCGCAGGGGTGCTGAAGCCGACCGCATTCGCGGTGAGCTGGAGAAGTTGACCGGCAAGCAGGTGCAGTTGAACATCCTCGAGGTTAAGAACCCCGAGTCCGAGGCCCAGCTGGTCGCGCAGGGCATCGCGGAGCAGCTCTCGAGCCGTGTGTCTTTCCGTCGCGCGATGCGCAAGGGAATGCAAAGCGCGATGAAGGCAGGTGCAAAGGGCATTCGTGTTCAGGTGTCCGGTCGACTCGGCGGCGCCGAGATGTCGCGCACGGAGTTCTACCGCGAAGGTCGAGTGCCGTTGCACACCTTGCGTGCGGACATCGACTACGGCTTCTACGAGGCACGAACGACCTTCGGGCGCATCGGTGTCAAGGTGTGGATCTATAAGGGTGAAGCCCTGGGCACGCGCGCGGAGCGAGAGGCTGCCGCGGCCGCAGCTCGGTTGAGTGGCCAGCGCGCGCGCCCGGAGCGGCCTAAGCGTGGTCGTCGCGACGATGAGTCAACACCCGAGGGCACCGAGAGCGCGGAGGCTGAGGTAGTTGAGGCGGCCGCGACCTCGACACCGGAGGCAACGCCAGCGGAGACACCCGCAGCTGAGGTCTCCGCCGAAACCACGAGCGGACAGGAGGGCTGAGCATGCTGATTCCCCGCAGGGTCAAGCACCGCAAGCAGCACCATCCCAAGCGGACGGGTGCGGCCAAGGGTGGGACCAAGGTTTCCTTCGGCACATACGGAATCCAGGCACTCGAGCCGGCGTACGTAACCAACCGGCAAATCGAGGCCGCCCGTATCGCCATCACCCGGCACGTCAAGCGTGGAGGTCAGGTGTGGATCAATATCTACCCCGACCGCCCGCTCACCAAGAAGCCGGCGGAAACCCGCATGGGCTCGGGTAAGGGCTCCCCGGAGTGGTGGGTAGCGAACGTGAAGCCGGGTCGAGTGATGTTCGAACTGTCCTACCCCGACGAAGAACTCGCGCACCAAGCACTGATGCGCGCCGTGCACAAACTCCCGATGAAATGCCGAATCATTCGGCGCGACGAAGCAGGTGAGGACTGATGGCAGTCGGCACAGCCGCAGGTGAGCTGCGGAACCTGACGCAAGAGGAGTTGGTCACCCGCCTCCGCGAAGCCAAGGAAGAGCTTTTCAATCTGCGCTTCCAGGGTGCCACGGGCCAGCTCGAAAGCCACGGTCGTTTGCGGGCGGTGCGCAAGGACATCGCGCGCTTGTACACGATCATGCGCGAGCGCGAACTAGGCATCACGCCGATGCTGGAGACCACCGAAAACGAGGAGGGTGCCGCATGAGCAGCACCAGGACCCAGCAGCCCGACGCCAAGCGCGGATACCGCAAGGTTCGCGAGGGGCTCGTCGTCAGCGACAAGATGGATAAGACCGTTGTCGTCGCCGTCGAGGACCGCTTCAAGCACCCGCTGTACGGGAAGGTCGTCCGTCGGACCAGCAAGTTGAAGGCACATGATGAAGCCAACACCGCAGGTGTGGGTGATCGGGTGCTGCTGATGGAGACCCGACCGTTGTCGGCTACCAAGCGGTGGCGCGTGGTCGAGGTCGTAGAAAAGGCCAAGTAGTAGACCGACCGCGGACTGCGGCCGGATGAGTTCCGCCAGGCTCGAACCGAGAACCGGCAGACGATCAGGAGAGACGAAGTGATCCAGCAAGAGTCGCGACTTCGAGTCGCCGACAACACCGGAGCCAAGGAGATCTTGTGCATCCGGGTACTCGGCGGTTCTGGACGTCGCTATGCGTCCGTAGGTGACGTCATCGTGGCCACCGTCAAAGACGCCATCCCTGGTGGTGGCGTCAAGAGGGGCGAGGTCGTGAAGGCGGTCATCGTCCGGACCAAGAAGGAGCGCCGCCGTCCCGATGGTTCCTACATCCGGTTCGACGAGAACGCTGCGGTCATCTTGAAGGGCGACGGCGAGCCTCGTGGTACCCGCATCTTCGGTCCCGTCGGTCGCGAACTGCGCGAGAAGAAGTTCATGAAAATCATCTCGCTCGCCCCGGAGGTGTTGTAGTCATGAAGAAGCTCGGTGTTCGTAAGGGCGATACCGTCCAGGTGATCTCCGGTAAGGACCGTGGTCTCACCGGCAAGGTGATCGAGGTCTACCCCGAATCCGACCGGCTCATCGTTGAAGGCGTGAACCGGATCAAGAAGCACACTCGAGTGGGGCAAAGCGCGCGAGGTGCGAAAACCGGCGGCATCGTCACCACTGAGGCCCCTATCCACGTATCCAATGTGATGGTGGTCGATCCCGAAGACGGCCGCCCCACGCGCGTCGGTTTCCGTCGCGAGACCGTGGAAAAGCGCCGGCCTGATGGCACCACTTTCGAAGCCGAGCGCAGCGTACGTATTTCCAAGCGCACCGGGAAGGACCTGTGATGAGCACCGCTACTACTGCCGCCTTGCCTCGGTTGAAGGCTCGCTACCGCGAGGAGATCATCCCCGAACTGCGGTCCGAATTCGAGCTTGCCAACATCATGCAGGTGCCGACCGTCACCAAGGTTGTTGTGAACATGGGGGTGGGGGAAGCCGCGCGAGATTCGAAGTTGATCGAGGGCGCGATCCGCGACCTCACGGAGATCACCGGCCAAAAGCCACAGGTCACCCGGTCTCGTAAGTCCATCGCCCAGTTCAAGTTGCGAGAAGGCCAACCGATCGGAGCCCACGTGACATTGCGCGGGGATCGGATGTGGGAGTTCTTGGACCGGCTCCTTTCCATCGCCCTGCCGCGTATCCGTGACTTCCGTGGCCTGTCGCCCAAACAGTTCGATGGGAACGGCAACTACACCTTCGGCTTGACCGAGCAGTCGGTCTTCCACGAGATCGACCAAGACAAGATCGACCGCACGCGGGGCATGGACATCACGGTCGTGACCACCGCCATAAACGACGACCAAGGGCGCGCGCTGCTTCGGCTGCTCGGGTTCCCCTTCAAGGAGGCGTAGGCCATGGCCAAGAAGGCTTTGATCCAAAAGCAACGCAAGACCCCGAAGTTCAAAGTGCGGGCTTATACCCGTTGCACCAAGTGCGGCCGTCCGCATTCGGTGTACCGCAAGTTCGGCTTGTGTCGGGTGTGCCTTCGCGAGATGGCGCACGCGGGCGAGCTTCCTGGCGTAACGAAGAGCAGTTGGTGACGACGCCGCAGGTCCGTAAGCACCCGCTTTCGGATACCACGGCGAGGAAGGCCGGTAGGCCATGACAATGACAGACCCGATCGCAGACATGCTGGCTCGTCTGCGAAACGCTAATTCGGCGTATCACGATTCGGTGATCATGCCTCACTCCAAGATCAAGGCGAATATCGCAGAGATCTTGAAGTCAGAGGGTTACATCGCCGGGTACGACGTAGCCGATGCAGATGTCGGTAAGACGCTGACGTTGCAGTTGAAGTACGGCCCCTCGCGGGAGCGGTCCATCGCCGGGTTGCGGCGAGTTTCCAAGCCGGGACTGCGGGTTTACGCCAAGAGCACTGCGCTACCGCGCGTTCTCGGTGGACTCGGCGTCGCGATCTTGTCGACCTCCGGCGGACTTCTCACCGACCGGCAGGCTTCCAAGAAGGGCGTAGGTGGGGAAGTCCTCGCCTACGTCTGGTAAGGCAGGAGGGCAGATGTCACGCATTGGAAAACTCCCAGTACCTGTGCCCTCCGGGGTGAGCGCCACCATTGATGGTCGCTTCGTGACCGTGACCGGACCGAAGGGTTCGTTGTCTCTCAATGTGGCAGAGCCGATCACGGTGAGCGAAGAAGACGGTTCGCTGATCGTGGAACGTCCGAACGATGAAGGGCCTTCGAAGGCCCTTCATGGGCTCACGCGTTCCTTGGTCAACAACATGGTCGTCGGTGTAACGGACGGTTTCACCAAGACCCTCGAAATCGTCGGAACCGGTTACCGCGTCATCGCCAAGGGAACCGACCTGGAGTTGTCGCTTGGCTACAGCCACTCGATTACCGTGAAAGCTCCCGACGGGATCACCTTTGCAGTCGAGAGCCCGAACAAGTTCTCGGTTAGTGGCATCGACAAGCAACTCGTCGGGGAAACGGCCGCGAACATCCGCAAACTGCGTAAGCCGGAGCCCTACAAGGGCAAAGGCGTGCGTTATGAGAACGAAGTCATCCGCCGCAAGGCCGGAAAGGCGGGCAAGTAGTCATGAGCACCAGTTCCTACGGCGTCAAGCTCGGATCCGGCAACAAGGTTGCGGTTGGTCGCAAGCGCCGACACATTCGCGTTCGCAAGAAGGTGTCCGGAACCGCCGCTCGTCCGCGGCTGGTCGTCACCCGTTCGGCACGACATGTGGTCGCCCAGGTAGTCGACGACACCAGCGGACGTACGCTGGCCTCCGCGTCGACGATGGAATCCGATTTTCGGAGCGCGAGCGAGGACAAGACGGCTAAGGCACGCAAAGTGGGCCAGTTGGTCGGCGAACGCGCCAAGTCCGCCGGTGTCGGAGCAGTTGTCTTCGACCGCGGTGGAAACCGCTTCCATGGCCGCGTAGCGGCTCTGGCTGAAGGAGCCCGCGAAGCGGGCTTGGACTTCTGAGACGACCGAGAGCGAAAGAGGAGAACATGTCAGGAACCGACCGGCGGGCAGGCGGCGAACGCCGCGACCGCAAGGAGCGGACACCGCGCGAGGAGAAGTCTCAATACCTCGAGCGCGTCGTTTCGATCAATCGTGTCGCCAAGGTCGTCAAGGGTGGTCGTCGTTTCAGCTTCACCGCACTCGTCGTCGTTGGCGACGGTGACGGCATGGTGGGTGTGGGCTACGGCAAAGCCAAGGAAGTTCCCGCGGCTATCGCCAAGGGTGTTGAGGAAGCCAAGAAGCGCTTCTTCCGCGTACCGCGCATCCAGGGAACGATTCCCCACCCGGTGACCGGGGAAGCCGCAGCGGGAGTGGTGTTGCTGCGTCCGGCTGCACCCGGTACCGGCGTTATTGCCGGTGGACCGGTGCGCGCGGTGTTGGAGTGCGCGGGAGTCCACGATGTTTTGAGCAAGTCTCTTGGATCGGACAACGCCATCAACATCGTCCACGCGACCGTGGCGGCGTTGCAGATGCTCGAGCCGCCGGAGGCAGTGGCTGCTCGCCGCGGTCTGCCGTTGGAGGACGTTGCCCCGGCCGCGATGCTGCGCGCCCAGGCAGGAGCGGCCTCGTGAGCGCTCGCCTGAAGGTCACCCAGCGCAAGTCCGAGATCGGTGGCACGAGCAACCAGCGGGACACACTGCGCTCGCTGGGCCTAAAGCGAATTGGCGACGTCGTCGTCAAGGAAGACCGGCCAGAGATCCGTGGCATGGTAACTACCGTGGCGCACCTGGTCGATGTCGAGGAGGTTGACTGACATGACACTCAAAGTTCATCACCTGCGCCCGGCTCCTGGCTCCAAGACCGCGAAGACCCGCAAGGGCCGCGGCGAGGCCTCCAAGGGCAAGACCGCGGGTCGCGGCACCAAGGGCACCAGGGCACGCAACACGGTCCCGGCCGCATTCGAGGGCGGGCAAATGCCGTTGCACATGCGGTTGCCCAAGCTCAAGGGCTTCAAGAACCCGAACAAGGTGGAGTTCCAGGTGGTCAATGTGGCCGCGTTGGCGACCTTGTACCCCTCGGGAGGCAACGTCACCGTGGCAGATCTGGTGGCCAAGGGTGCCGTCCGAGCGGGTGAGCCGGTCAAGGTCCTCGGTAACGGGGAAATCTCGGTTGCCGTTACGGTGAGTGCGGATAAGTTCTCCGCGACTGCCCGTGACAAGATCGAGGCTGCCGGGGGTTCGGTTACCGAACTGTAAGTCGGTCAAGCGCACACCACGCGAGGCAGTCCAGGGCGGAACCGAAAGGAAGGGGAGGATCGAGTGCACATCAGTGCCTTCGGGGCTGCCCTTCGGACCCCGGATCTGCGCAAGAAGATCCTGTTCACCCTCGCGCTCCTCGGGCTCTACCGCCTCGGGGCGGTCATACCCACTCCTGGTGTTGACTACGCCGCTATCCAGCGGTGTATCGATGTCGTCCAGGACAACTCGGTCTATGCCCTGATCAACCTGTTTAGCGGCGGTGCGTTGCTGCAACTCAGCGTCTTCGCGCTAGGGATCATGCCGTACATCACCGCCAGCATCATCTTGCAGTTACTTACCGTGGTTATCCCACGGCTGGAGATGCTCAAGAAGGATGGCCAGACGGGGCAAGCCAAGATCACCCAATACACCCGGTACGTGACGATCGGGCTGGCGGTTTTGCAGTCCACCGCCATCTTGTCGCTGGCCCGCACCCCCGGAGCGCTGTTCAGCGGGTGCAACGAAACCATCATCCCCAACCAAGGCGTATGGGTCATCTTGGTGATGGTCATCGTCATGACCGCCGGCACAGCCGTAGTTATGTGGTTCGGCGAGTTGATCACCGAGCGCGGTGTGGGCAATGGGATGTCGGTCCTCATCTTCACCGCGATCATCGCGACTATCCCCGCACAATTCGCCTCGATTCTCGGCAGCCGAGGTGCGTTCACCTTCACGATCACCGTCCTGGTCGGGCTGGTTGTCATCGCGTTCGTCGTGTTCGTCGAGCAAGCCCAGCGGCGCATTCCGGTCCAGTACGCCAAGCGCATGGTGGGCCGTCGGATGTACGGCGGAACATCGACCTACATTCCACTCAAAGTCAACATGGCTGGCGTCATCCCCGTCATCTTTGCGTCGTCGTTGTTGTTCTTGCCCACCTTGTTCGTACAGCTGACCGGGAGTCAGTCCGGTTGGGCGCAGTGGGTGCAACAGAACTTCGGCACCGGTACCGGTGCCTGGTACCTGCTGACGTACTTCCTGCTGGTCATCTTCTTCGCGTACTTCTATGTCTCCATCACCTTCAACCCGACCGATGTCGCCGACAATATGAAGAAGTACGGCGGGTTCATTCCTGGAATTCGGGCCGGTAAGCCGACGGCGGACTACCTCGATTACGTCCTCACCCGCTTGACGGCTCCAGGCTCGCTGTACCTCGGGCTGATCGCCGTGTTGCCGGTGTTTGCCTTCGGTGGTCTGGGGGTTGCCCAAGACTTCATCTTCGGCGGAACGAGTTTGCTCATCATGGTTGGCGTGGGTCTTGACACCGTGAAGCAAATCGAATCGCAGCTGCAACAGCGCAACTACGAAGGCTTCCTGGGCTGAGCCATGCGCGTTGTGTTCATGGGACCGCCTGGCGCGGGTAAAGGCACCCAGGCGACCTTGCTTGCTTCCGAACTAGGAGTGCCGCACATCTCGACCGGGGACATCTTCCGTGCGAATGTCGCCGAAGGTACCGAGTTGGGTAAGGAAGCTCAGCGCTACATGGAGGCCGGGGAGTACGTTCCCGATACCGTCACGAACGCGATGGTCCGCGATCGACTGACACACGATGATTGTCGGCCAGGTTTCCTCCTTGATGGCTATCCACGAACAGTGGAACAGGTCAATGAGCTAGATGCGATGTTGCGTTCGGCCGGTCAATCCCTCGATGTCGTGGTGGAACTGACCGTCGAAATCGATGAGGTGGTCGAGCGCTTGGTAAAGCGCGCGCACGAGCAGGGTCGGGTCGATGACTCTGAAGAGGTCATCCGTCGCCGCCTTGAGGTCTATGCCGAACAGACGTCACCCTTGTTGCAGACCTACGCTGATCGCGGACTCCTCGTGCAGGTTGACGGGATGGGACACGTCACCGATGTCACCGCCCGGCTTATTGCCGTCGTTGTCACCGACTGAAACGTAGGTGCGTTGATGTTCGGTAAGACCGAACCGATCGAAATCAAGTCCATCGATGAGATCGCGCTGATGCGCGAAGCCGGCTTGGTGGTTGCTCAAACGCTTGAGACGTTGCGTGAGCAAACGGCACCCGGAATGACCACGGCGGACTTAGACGCTATCGCGCGCGCGAGCATCAAAGCGCACGGCGCTACTCCGTCTTTCTTGGGCTATTACGGATTCCCAGCGGTCATCTGCACCTCCGTTAATGAGGAAGTGGTGCATGGAATCCCCGGGGACCGCGTGATCGAAAGCGGAGACATCGTGTCGATCGATTGCGGGGCGATCGTCGAGGGTTGGCATGGGGACGCCGCGATATCGATCCTGGTAGGCGAGGTAGATCCGAAAGTGCGCGAGCTTTCCGAGGCCACCAAAGCAGCGATGTGGGCCGGACTCACGCAGGCACGCGCCGGTAATCGGCTCTCCGACATAGGAAGTGCGATCGAGACGTGTATTCGTGACCTCGGAAACTACGGGATCGTTGAGGAATACGTGGGTCATGGCATCGGTTCGTCGATGCACATGCATCCTCCCGTGCCGAACTACGGTCGGGCTGGTCGTGGACCGCGACTTGAGGTGGGTATGGCGCTGGCCATCGAACCGATGGCCACGCTCGGCAGTGCTGCCGTGGCTGTTCTTGCTGATGAGTGGACGGTCGTCACTACCGATGGAAACCCTGCGGCTCATTGGGAACACACTGTTGCGATAACTGACGATGGTCCGTGGGTCACAACCTCACTTGAAGGCACCCGTCTGTAACGATGCCTGAGTGGGCGAATTCACCGCTGTCTTCACCGGCGGAACTGGTCGAAGTGGCACCACGGTCCTAGCAAAGATGCTGCGCTGCCACCGGCAGATTCGTGCCAGTCGACCACTCGAAGTGCGGTGTGTGACCGATGCGGCCGGGGTGTGCGACCTGTGCGTGGGAGTGCGTGCCGATGGGCCATGGCGCCTTCGAGTCCTCGCCCGCGCGCCGTGGTTACTCGAACGCGAGTTTCAGCGGCGTTTTCGCGGGCATTGGTGGATGCGGGAAAACAGGCTCGGCAAAACCAGTGGGCTACATCGTGGAATGACCCAGGCGCAACGTGAACAGATCTTGGCGAACTTCGCGGCAACGTTGCGCATCGATCGGATGCGAGCCGGCCGGGAGTTGGTTGCTGACATTGCTCACGCACAGGGTCTGCAAAGCGAGCGCTATTGGATCGATACCTCGCCACCGAATATCGCCAATGCCGATCGCATCCACGCACTCATTCCCGATGCACGTTTTGTGCACATGGTGCGCGATGGCAAAGACACCATGGCGTCGGTCCTTCAGGAGAAGTGGGGACCCACGGATGCCGAGGCGGCAGCGCGCTGGTGGGCCGAGCGCATGACGGCAGCGCACCGAGCACTGTCGGAAGTCCCAGAACACTTGGTCATGACGGTGTCCTTGGAATCACTCGTCGTGACCGACCGGCAGGAGCAGTACCAGCGGGTGCTGGACTTTTTCGAGCTCAGCGATCGAGATCGGATGCATCGGTATTTCGCTGAGCAGATGCCCGCCGAGCGGGTACGCCCCGGTTCGTGGGCGGAGCGGGTATCAGACCCCGCTCGCCTGGAGCGGGCCTACGAGAAGGCCGCCAAGCGCCTCGTGGCCGCCGGGATCCCCACCCACGAGTTCCCCCGCCCCCCTGACGCGTTTCCCCCGGAATCCGGGTGATTCGCTTCACTTCCCCCGGAATCGGTCCCAGATTGCGCGAATCACCCGGATTCCGGGGGAAACGCCTGGGGCGGGGAGGGGGAGGAAAAAGAGCAGAAAAGGGACCCCGATGTGAGGTCGTGAATCCGAAGTCGTATGCTTTCGGGGCTGATATCGGGCTTCCCCGTCCATCCGCGATGAACAGCCGCGAAAGCGGCTTTCAGACGCGCGTGCGCAGGTGGCTCGGCACCAGTACGACCGCACAGGATCGGACCTTCCGATCCGCGCAGAAGGATGGTAATGGGCAAGAAGGACGGAGCGATCGAGCTCGAGGGCACGATCACCGAGTCGCTTCCCAACGCCATGTTCCGCGTTGAGTTGGACAACGGGCACCAGGTGCTCGCACACATCAGCGGGAAGATGCGGATGCACTACATCCGAATCCTCCCAGACGATCGCGTCGTCGTGGAGTTGTCGCCGTACGACCTCACGCGTGGCCGAATCGTTTACCGCTACAAATAACGACTGCCCACGGGCGATGGAGAACGGATACCGCACATGAAGGTGCAACCGAGCGTCAAGAAGATCTGCGACAGCTGCAGGCTGATTCGTCGCCACGGGCGCGTGATGGTGATCTGCTCTAATCCGCGCCACAAGCAGCGGCAGGGCTGATCTCGCGCACGTCGCGATCTTGGCCCGGTGCGCGGGAGAGACAACCCGCTCACCGAACCCACGGGAGAACCCGACCCCCCACCTAGGTGGGGACGACACCTTCGGCCACGGGGCCGAAGACCGGTCTCGGCGGACCGGAATGGTCTCCCACCGAAACCCCGTGCACAGCAAAGATAGGACCGCCACATGGCACGTTTGATCGGTGTGGATTTGCCGCGCGAGAAGCGCATGGCGATCGCACTTACCTACATTTACGGCGTCGGCCGCTCGCAAGCGGCGAAGGCGCTCGAAGCGACCGGGATTGATCCCGGAATGAAATCCAAGGACCTCACCGACGATCAAACGATCGCGCTGCGTGACTGGATCGAGGCGAACTTGAAGGTCGAAGGCGACCTTCGTCGTGAGGTAGCCGCTGATGTTCGCCGCAAGGTAGAGATCGGTTGCTATCAGGGGCTTCGCCACCGCAAGGGGCTTCCCGTTCGCGGTCAGCGCACCCACACCAACGCGCGAACCCGCAAGGGACCCCGCAAGACCGTAGCCGGCAAGAAGAAGGCCTAGCCGGTCTCCCGGTAAGCCCCGATCAAGCGTCCAGACACGTAGGAAGTAGGCAACTGAATGCCCCCCAAGACAGCCGGCGCCAAGAAGGTGCGTCGCAAGGAAAAGAAGAATGTCGCGCACGGCCATGCGCACATCAAGAGCACGTTCAACAACACCATCGTCTCGATCACCGATCCCACCGGCGCGGTGATCTCCTGGGCCTCAGCCGGACAGGTTGGCTTCAAGGGAAGCCGCAAGTCCACACCGTTCGCTGCCCAGCTCGCCGCCGAAGCCGCCGCGCGCCGAGCGATGGAGCACGGCATGCGCAAGGTCGATGTGTTCGTCAAGGGTCCTGGCTCCGGCCGCGAGACCGCCATCCGCTCGCTGCAGGCCACCGGCCTGGAGGTGGGCTCGATTTCCGACGTCACCCCCGTGCCCCACAACGGCACCCGTCCCCCGAAGCGCCGCCGCGTCTAACCGCGCGCAGAAACTAGGAGAAGCAACGACATGGCGCGTTATACCGACGCAGACTGCAAGCGCTGCCGCCGCGAGAAGATGAAACTCTTCCTCAAGGGCAGCAAGTGTGAATCACCCAAGTGCCCCTTCGAGAAGCGGCCCTACCCTCCTGGCCAACACGGCCGCGGGCGCAGCAAGGACAGCGAGTACTTGCTGCAGTTGCGCGAGAAGCAGAAGGCGGTTCGGATCTACGGAGTGCTCGAGAAGCAGTTCTCGAATTACTACGTCGAGGCCAACCGGCAGTCCGGCAAGACCGGTGACAACCTGCTGCGGATCCTTGAGTCCCGGCTCGACAACGTCGTCTTCCGCGCTGGTTTCGCCAAGTCCCGTGACATGGCCCGGCAATTGGTTGCTCACGGCCACTTCACCGTGAATGGCCACAAGGTCGATATCCCGTCTTACCGCGTTTCCCCGAACGACATCATCGAGGTCAAGCAAGCCTCAAAGGAAATGACGCCGTTCGTTGTTGCCCACGCCGAAATCGGTGAGAAGACGGTGCCCGCTTGGCTCGAGGTTGTTGGGTCCAAGATGCGCATCATCGTGCACGCGCTGCCCGAGCGTGAGGTCATCGACACCCCTGTCCAAGAGCAGCTCATCGTCGAGCTCTACTCCAAGTAAGCAATACCTCGGTCCGGCCGCGGGCCGAGGAGCGCTCAGATTCGCGACTTCATATAGCGGTTGTCGCGGGAAGGAAAGACACAGTGCTCATTAGTCAACGCCCCATCCTCAGCGAAGAGCCGATCAGCGAGTTCCGCTCACGGTTCATCCTGGAACCGTTGGAGCCAGGTTTCGGCTACACCCTGGGTAACTCCATGCGTCGCACGCTCTTGTCATCGATTCCCGGGGCTGCTGTCACCAGCATCCGCGTCGATGGCGTCCTGCACGAGTTCAGCACGATCGAAGGGGTCACGGAGGACGCGACCGAGATCATCTTGAACCTGAAGCAACTCGTGGTGTCGTCCGATCACGACGAGCCCGTTGTGATGTACCTGCGCAAGCAGGGTCCTGGTGTGGTCACGGCCGCTGATATCCAGCCGCCGGCCGGTGTCGAGGTGCATAACCCCGATCTACCGATCGCCACGTTGAACGCCAAGGGCAAGCTCGAGATCGAGTTGGTCGTGGAGCGTGGCCGCGGCTACGTGCCCGCCAGCATGAACAAGCAGCCCGGGCAAGAGATCGGCCGGATCCCCGTGGATTCCATCTACTCCCCGGTGATGAAGGTCAGCTACAAGGTCGAGGCGACCCGTGTGGAACAGCGCACCGACTTCGACAAGCTCGTACTAGACGTGGAGACCAAGCCCAGCATGCGCCCTCGGGACGCCGTTGCTTCGGCTGGGCACACGCTCGTGGAGTTGTTCGGCCTCGCCCGCGAACTGAATGTTGAGGCCGAAGGCATCGACATCGGACCTTCCCCGACTGACGCCTTCGTTGCCGAGCAATTGGGTACGCCGATCGAGCAGTTGGACATGACGGTGCGTTCCTACAACTGCCTCAAGCGTGAGGGAATCCACACGGTCGGTGAGCTCATCACCCGCAGCGAAGCCGACCTGCTGGACATCCGGAACTTCGGCCAAAAGTCCATTGACGAGGTCAAAGTCAAACTCGCTGGTCTCGGTCTCGCGCTCAAGGACAGCCCTCCTGGATTCGACCCCGGAGCCGCGGTCTACTTCGCCGATGAAGATGACGACGGCGATCTCGGGACTTTCGATCCCAACGATGGAACCCAGGGCGAGGACTTCGCCTACGCCGAGGACGAGCAGCTCTAAAGCAGAAGGTTCCTGGAACCAGCTGCTCCGCAAGCATCAAGGAGAATCGATATGCCTACGCCAACCAAGGGAGCCCGCCTCGGCGGTGGTCCCGCGCACGAGCGGCTCATGCTCGCCAATCTCGCGACAGCGCTGTTCGAGCACGGGAAGATCACCACAACCGAAGCCAAGGCCAAGCGGCTGCGCCCCTTGGCGGAGCGCCTGATCACTTTCGCCAAGCGCGGCGATCTCGCTGCGCGGCGCAAGGTGATGACGGTGGTCCGCGATAAGTCGGTCGTGCACGTGCTGTTCACCGAAATCGGCCCGCAGTACGCGGGGCGACCTGGTGGGTACACCCGCATCACCAAGATCGGGGCCCGCAAGGGCGACAACGCACCCATGGCTGTGATCGAACTCGTTGAGCCGATGGCTGAGCAGGTCGTTGCCGAAGCGATGGGTGCGACCAAGCGCGCCGCCAAGGAGCGCGATGCGGCGGCGGAAGAAGTAGTCGTCGAGGAGACCGTGGAAGACGCGGCCGTCGAGGAAGCCGTAGCACAAGACGTCGTAGCCGAGGACGTCAGCGACGAGATTGTCGATGAATCGGTCGAGGAAGTGGCGGCGGAAGAGGCAGCCGAAGAGGGCGCCGACGACACCAAGTAGCCAAGAAGACAACGTACGACGGGTGGTCGAGCCATGAGTGATTCGACCACCCGTCTTCGTTTGGATATGGCTTACGACGGCACGGACTTCTCGGGTTGGGCGATTCAACGTGATCAGCGCACAGTCCAAGGTGAGCTCCAGCGAGTACTCACGCACCTGGCCGGGCAAGAGATCGAACTCACCTGCGCGGGCCGCACCGACTCAGGTGTTCATGCCCGCGGTCAGGTAGCGCATCTCGATGCAGAAGTTACGGAGCAACTCAATGCTGAGCGCATCAATCGCGCACTGCCCGACGACATCCGGGTTCTAGCCGTTACCGAAGTCACCACCGACTTCGACGCGCGATTCTCTGCTCTGTGGCGCCGGTACAGCTACACCGTCTGTGATGACCCGCGGGGTCCGGATCCCTTGCGCCGTCGCCATCAACTAGACGTCGGCCGGCAACTCGACCTTGATGCGATGAACCAAGCTGCGAAAGCCCTCGTTGGCGAGCACGACTTCACTAGCTACTGCAAACTCAAGGAGCACGGCACCACCGTGCGCGAGATCCTCAACCTGCACTGGGAACGTGACACCGATCCAAAGACCGGAATTACAAGCGCGGTCATGCACGTCACCGCCGATGCCTTCTGCCATTCGATGGTTCGCAGCCTGGCCGGCGCGCTTATCCCGGTAGGTGAACACCGCAAATCCATCGACTATCCGAAGCAGGCCCTTGAACAAAAGGCGCGGGAAGCTGGCGTGACCGTCATGCCAGCGCACCCACTCGTCCTCGAAGAAGTCGGCTACCCGGCCGCAAGCGAATGGGCGATTCGACAGCAGGAAACTCGGGCCGTACGCGCTCTCTAATCAGATGACGGTGACGCCGAACATTTCGGCGATGGTCGCCTGTTGCATGTCAAGGGTGATCAATGGCAATTCATTGCGCACTGCAACCGCAATGATCATGCAGTCGACGTGGCTGTTGGGGGTGAAACCCCTGCGCCGGGCTGTTGCGTAGATGGCAGCCGCACCCTCAAAGTCGGAGGCGGCATCAAAGCGGACGAGCGGACCACGCGCGAGGAATGCTCGCATAGCTCGCACTTCGCGTGCGGATCGCGTTCCGGACAGAACCTCCATGAGTACCGGCTCGCTGTACGCGACAGGGCGGTCCGTTTCGATCTGTTGCCGGATCCACGAGTTCGGGTCTCGGAGAGCGGCGATCCAGATCGATGAGTCAGCTAGCGGAGGCGTCGTCATCGGTGAGCAAATCTTCATCGTGGAGGAAGTGCGTGAACCGATCCTCGGGCACCTCGAAGTCAGGCATGGATCCGCACATGGCCAGGGCCTCTTCCTTCGTCATCGGCTGACCGGCGAGGTTTCGCAGGGCGTAGTCGACCGCTTCCCGCTTGGTCTTGAGTTGGTAACGCACCATGACAATCTCGACCAGTTCGTCGTCGATATCAATGTTCGTCCGAGACATGTGGAAAACGTTACACCTACTTGGTGTATGGCTATCAAGCCATATTTAGGTGAAATCCCATTCAGAAATTTGTTTCCAGTCAGCAAATGTGATCGGGTGGAGCCACCGAAGGTAATTCTATTTTGGGTAATTCTCAGCCAGCCGCCAGCCGCCAGCCGCCAGCCGCCAACCACCGGGAGAACCCCACGTCTGATTGCCCTCGCAATCTCTAGCACCTAACAACTGAAGTTCACTCACGAAAAGGATCGCATTATGGCAACTGACCTGATCTTGAAGGCGTCTTCCGTCATCACCATGAACGACGCCCAACCTCGAGCCGAAGCGATAGGGGTCGACACGTCCACCGGCACCATCACGGCAGTGGGCACCCTCGAGGAGGTACAGGCAGCTGCTCCAGGAGTTGCGGTGACCGACCTTGGCTCGGAAACCCTCATGCCTGGTTTCATCGACCCGCACAGTCATCCCGCCCTTGGCGCGATGATCACTCAGGAGCCGGCCTACTGGATCTCTCCGTTCATGGGCTACCCCACATACGCGGACGTAGAGAAACTGTGGAAAAAGCTCGACGCTCAATTGCCGGCGGATCAACCGCTGCTCTTTAATGGACTTGACCGACTACTGCAGGGTGCTCCCGAACTCACGAATACCGATCTCGATGCGTTTTTCCCATCGCGTCCAGTGGTCGTGATCGACAACTCCGGCCACGAGGCTTACTTCAACTCGGCGACCATCGCCCTCAATGAGTGGCCCGGCAACAAGCCTCCCGCTGATCCGGTCGGTGCTCGATTTGGACGCAATGACGATGGAACTTCCAACGGTCGCGCCTACGAGACCGCCGCCCTCCTCGCCGCTATCAGCAAAGTCCTTGCTGCAGCGATTCCGCATCCGCTGCAGTCGCTCGCGCGCTTCTTCGGCTTGATGTCGCGCAATGGCGTCACAATGACCTCAGAGCACACCTACCAAAGCAACATGCTTAAGGGCTACGAGGCGTGCGCGTCCGTACCGGAATCCTTGGTTCGAGTTGCGCTCTATCACATGTCCATCGAGTCCGACTGCGGTGACAAGGTCACCAGCACCGCACCGGAGGCGTTGTTGTGGAAGCAGGGCATCAAGCTCTGGGCAGATGGCTCCCCGTGGGTGGGGACGATCGCCTCGTCTTTCCCCTATCTCGACTCGCCGGTTGTGCAGCACGCCCAGATTCCCTTGGGACCTGGTGGTGAGGGAATGATGAACTACTCGCGTGCGGAGCTCGATGAAGTTCTCGCGAAGTACACCCCAATGGGCTGGCAATTCGCGTTCCATGTGAACGGCGATGTTGGCCTCGATGTGGTGCTTGATGCCTACGAGCACGCACTGGCAACCAACGGACTCCTCGGCAGCGACCACCGTTGGCGTGTTGAGCATGTCGGTGGATGTCGCGGTGATCAATTCGATCGAGCTGCAGCGCTCGGCGTATCGATCTCGATGCTGCCCGCGCAGTTCATCTACTGGGGTGATCTTCTTGACGGGCAGATGTTCCCGACGGAGATTGGCAGTCAGTGGATGCAGGCAGGGGCTGCGTTCCGTTCCGGCGCGCTGGTCACGTTCCACAACGACGGCGCGGTCAGCCCGCCCATCCCGCTGCTGAACGTGCAGTGCATGGTCACCCGGCGCACACCGTCAGGAACCCTGCACGGTCCTGAGCAGCAGGTGACACTGGACGATGCGTTTAAGGCCCACACGATCAATGCAGCGCGCCAGCTTTTCCGCGAAAAGGATCTCGGCTCCATCGAGGTGGGAAAGCTCGCCGATCTGGCCCAACTCTCGGCTGATCCTTTCACCGTGGATTCAGACAAGCTCACCGATCAGGTGAAGGTGTCGGGTACCTGGGTCAGTGGAAAGAAGACGGACCCGGATGCATTCCT